>DXJA01000168.1 GCA_019056875.1 Candidatus Jordarchaeum madagascarense | reverse complement strand
ATCGTCTAGTAGTTTTACGAGTTTTGGCAGAGCGGACTTGATTACGAACCCCGAGTAAGCATATACGCCGAGGTAAAACGTAGCGTTAGTTCGTATGATTGGGTCTTCATCTTCTAGTAGTTCCACTAATTCTTTCAGAGTTTCTTCTCCTACTTTCGCCATTTTCCGTTCTTTTGATTTATTTTCTAATTTTTTATTCACTCCTTTTCTCCTCACGCTATACTTTGTTCAAGGGCTCTCTATAGGTTTAGTGTTATAATCGAATTTAAATTTGGAATGATGCGTGGAGTTTTAGGCCTGCTTATTATTTTGGAAGAATAGTCTCACTTCTCTGGGTATTGTTCGGGGTCTTCCCCCTTCTTTTCTATAATCTGTGTCTTCTGGGGTCTGGGGCATTCTGTATCGATTTTTTCTAATTCTACTCGGAAAAGCCACTCGTCGCCGTAGTCGAATAGGTAAAGAAAATCCTGTCCCTCGTATAGTCCCAACTCTCCGATACGAACTTCGTCTGCATGGGGGCCTTCTTCACAAGAGGGGGATGTGAATTTTTCATCTGACCAGCGTTTGCCGTCCATGAAAAAGGAGTAGAGATGGTCGGCGTCAAAATGGTAGGCTTCTTGGATAGTATAGTGTAAGTTGAGGAGAAAGTGGTTCGCAGAAACCTTTATCCTTCGCCAAAGCTTGTTAGACAGAGACACCTTGAAAATGTAGGTTCCGTCCACGAATTTGGTCTCCACTCGTGGTAGGGTTTTTTGTAGCTTGCCTTCGGCGAACAGTGGAACAAAGGGCAGAAAGAAGGGCTCTCCCGGTTTCCACCTTCCTATCTTGGAAGGTACTTTCAACTTTCCAAGTTTCAGGCCTTCCCATAGGCTTTTGTATACCTCTCCTTCGGGAAGCGGAGAACCAGGAATGCTTTTCCACTCACCGAACATTTTGCGGCGAAAGGGCAGATTCCAATAATAAAGGTCTCTGGCTTTCATCAGAATGGAAATGATTTTCGTTCCTAGAACTGTGGGGGTAATTGATTTCGTTACAAAAAACAGTTTACAACTGATTTCGCCCATTTCCTCTTTGAACAGGTTTACCTCGCATAAGCCGAAATAGGAGAAACAGATGAGAATATAATCCCAACCTATGATAGGTAATACTCGATGAGAATCCCTATCAACCATCGAATTTTCTTCCCCCGGATTCTTACTCAAAATTTCAAAAATCAGGGGAGCATAAGGCATAGAGGGAATAGAACAGTAACAGTCCCCCAAGTTATTCCAGTCAGTATCCACCCAGAGGGTTTCCAACAGAAAGAAGTATTTCTCCGTGAGTGCCAATTTCTCGTATAGCTCGAGGCGTTCGGTTGGTTTTAAGACAACGCCTCCCCTCTCCGAAACCTTACGAACCAGCCTACCAGCCAGAGCAAGATGGTAAAACAGGTGCAGAAGAGGATAAAAAGGCTGCGTGCTTTTCGGGGTGATATTTGAAACAGGGTGAGTCATTTTCTGATTTATTTCGTACAGAGTTTTGCAAGATATGAATCTGTTACGGCGGGTCAAGACGGTACTGCCGGTCCTTAAAAATTGGATGAAGGTATCGAAGTCTTTTAGAAGCGGCGTAGGCTCCGTTTCAGTGATAGTTATAACAAAAGAGGCAGACACTCAACCTCCTCCATAACAATTAATTTAACCAACACATTACAGTTTATTTTTATCTCCGGCGGTGACAATTTACAACTAAAGTGATTTACACAAAGCTATTTTTATTTTTTCCTAGTTGACGTTTTTAGAATTCGATTTCTTCCATGAATTTTTCGGAATGAGATATCTAAATATTACAAACTTGAACATGATATTAAAAACTTGGAAATAGCTCTAGGAATACCATAAAAACTTAGTGAGAAGCATACTGTGAATCGGTTAGTAAAAAGCTTTGTTCTTGGTTTGCTAATTCTGAGGCATGGAGAAATAAAAATTTTAGCAAAAAATGTAAAAATTTATGGAATGGGAAGAATAGAAATTTTAAAAATAGTTATTTAGAACATTTGATCCTGTTAATGATCGGGTCTTTCTATATGTTTGTTTATTCCGTGTTTGTTGTAGATGTCGAAAATTTCCTTGCAGAATTTTATCATTCTTTGTGTCTTTCTTAGGCTGTTTTATTTGAGTTTTGAAGTTGTGTGGATGCTTGGGAAATCGCAGGGTTTAAAACATGAAAACATTATGCAAAATTAGTAGAGTTGATGGAGAAAAATTGCCAATAAGTTGCAGACGGAATCTAAAGGTTAAAGCAGAGAAAATAGGGAGTTGGTTAAAATAAAAAGAATCTATGAATGTACACGTCCAAAAGAGGTTAGCCAGGATGAATGGGATGATTGTAGTATATGCTTGGTTGCTAAGTGTGGGTACTCAAGATGCTTTGAGCCTAATCCAAAATGGGAAGAACAGGAAGGTGTTTGTGTTTATGAGCATTGCATAGAAAATATGCCAATTACCGTAAAACGTACAATGGAAAGTTGTCCAATCTTTGGGCACGATTGTCCCAGTGGTAAAAGACAAGTAGCGGCATGTGAGAAAATAGAAAACACCTTATGGGATAGATTTAACATGCTTATTAAAAAAGAGGGATAGGGGCTGTTTATAGTACGTATAGGCTTAGGAGAACTGCTCTGGTAGAATATTATTGCTTTTAAAAGAGGAAAGAGAGGATTCTACTTGGGTTTCTTACTCTAGGATTAGGGTTCGTTAAGGGGGATTGGTGAAAATCGGGGCAAAGGTAAATGTGAGGCGTGCGACAGAGGTATATATGTAAAGTTTGAGGAAACGATTGTGAATCTATTGGCAGAATTTTATATATATCTTGTTGCAGAAGTTATTTTTAGTGGTTCTTAATGAGGTCTATTGAAGCTGTTAGTTTTGAGGGTGTAGAGCTGGATTTTAGCTGGGCGTTTGAGAAGGAGAATACGCGTTATCTTACTCATGATATTCACCGGTATCCTGCTAAGTTTATTCCTCAATTGGCGAGGAGAATAATTGAAACGTATTCTGTGCCCGGTGATTATGTTCTTGATCCTTTTTGTGGTAGTGGGAGTGCTCTTCTTGAGGCTCGTTTGGTTGGTCGTAGTGCTATTGGGGTTGATATTAATCCAGTTGCTGTACTTGTTAGCAGGGTTAAGGCTGATCCGATTCCACCCGTGGAGTTGAGTGAAGAGTGGAAAGAGTTTAATGAGGGGACTAGTCCTCTGTTTTCTTGGAATCATGTTGAACCCTACGTTATAGATTCCACCACTCTGAAGAATTGGATTCCAGAAAAACAGTTAAGGGATTTAGGTAAAATATTCAGACTTATAAAGGATGTGGAAAATGAAAGGTTCAGAAACTTTCTTTTGGTTGCGTTTTCTAATATTCAGAAGGATTGTTCATGGTGGTTAATGAAAAGCATTAAACCATGTCATGATTGGGATAAGAGAGTACCAGACGCCAGAACCACTTTCATTAAACAGATAAAGAAAATGATAAATAAAAACAATCAACTTTGGGAGACACTTAAAGATACAAATACCCAGTTGAAGGTTTATGAGAGTGATGCTCGGGTTTTAAGCACTGTGTTTGATGAGAAAGTTGCTCTCTCTGTTTTTTCTCCTCCATACGTGACATCATATGAGTACGTTGATATCCATAAGCTTAGTATTATTTGGCTGAAAGAAATTCCCGAACTTAATGATATTAAAAGGGAGTTTATCGGTTCTACAGTATCCAATCCGAGTGATATTGTTATTGAAAGTCCGACAGCTTTGAAAATTGTTGAGGAGTTGGAAAAGAAGGATAAATCTTTGAGCAGTTCCGTGCAGACCTACTTTCAAGATATGCAAAAGTCCTTTGAAGAGATAGATAAGAAATTGCTGCCAGAGGGGTTCGTTAGTATAGTTATTGGAAACACGAAACTTAGAAGGGTGGAAATAAAAAATGCTGAGGTTTTTGCAGAAATGTTTAGGGCATTGAGGTACGGTGAAGAAAAAATCGTGAAGCGACCAATCCCTAGCAAAAATTTGCCTTCAACTAGAGACGCAAAAACGGGGAGATTCACTTCAGTAACTACAAATCATGTTAAAGCCTATCCTCACGAGTATATTCTAATTTTTAAGAAGGGAAGATGAGCGGTTTGAGTGATCCTAAGAAAGCAATTGAAAAAATAATAGAGAAAGTGGAAAGTGGTGAATTACCTCCAGAGAATGCTTGGAAGGAAATTGGAAGCATCAAGGACGATTATCTTAAATATGTGCAAATTCATCATCCGAGAATAAAGGATCCCGAGCAATCTTGGCATAGCTATATTGGTAAAAGGTTTGAGAAGCTTATCCATGCAATATCTAAAAGCTACATTGAACGTGTCAAGAAAGAGGATAAGGATTTTCTAAATTTAGAAATACTAACGGAAAAGGAATTGAAGAAGAATGATATTCTTTTTAGAAAAGTAGCGGTAAAGTATGGGGAATATTTACTCGCACCTGATACCGATATGGCTGTGGTAGAATATAGTAAAAGTGGTCCTTGGAATTCTAAAATTTTGGCTATAATATCTTGTAAAACAAGTCTAAGAGAGAGAATTGCACAGGCTTGTTATTGGAAACTCAAATTTCTTTCGTCTGATGTTACGAAGAATATTAAGGTTTACTTGGTGACCACAGATAATGATGGGGATTTCGAACTAAAAAGGAATAAAGAAACTTATGAAGGTAAAAGTAGAAACAGAATCATAGCTGAATATGAACTGGATGGGGTCTATATTTTGAAGGAAGAATTTACATGGGAAAGCAATAAAATAAAACGTTACGAAAAATTCTTCCAAGATTTGTTAAATCTGTTTAAAAGTATTTAAGGAAATTGATTGAAAGTTTAACTTTCCAGACTACTTTCTCTCGTATCTGGTCCACTCGATTTTTCTATTTTCTTCTTTGCTTTCTTTGTCATCTGGTTTTCGCATAATGAACAAATATTTGAAACCACGTAAGAAGAAATTGAATTTTAACGCCCTGTGATACCATAGGGCTGTATTGGAAGTCTGCCCTCTCCTAACAACACAAACTATGTCTACGGTATCGAAATATTTGCACAATCGTTGGTAAATTTTGAAACCGACGGGGGTGAAACGTTTCTTAACCCACTGGTCGCCAATTAACCATCCAAGCACCTTTCCCGGCTTTAAAATTCTGAGACACTCTTTTATCACTTTTTCCAATTCATCGTAAAATTTTTCCTCTTCGCAGGAAATTTTACCAATACAATCTGGATGCTCATTATAATGTATATTGTCCGAATAAGGAGAATCAATGAATATCATATCGACTGAATTATCATCCAAAGGGATATTCCTTGAATCGTTCTGGATAATGTCTGTTCTAACGGGTGCTATATCGTACCCGATGACTCGCCGTTTCTCTTCCTTGCAGACATCTATTGTTGTTCCACTACCACACATAGGGTCAACAACCAAATCTCCCGGTTTAGTGTATCTCTGGAGTAAGTTATAAATAATAAATGCTGGGGTGACACCAGGATACTTGTTATCTCCTTTAGGAGTTTCCCCATAGCTTTGAGTTGGGTAGTCCCATAAGGTGGTAGCTTCTAATTTAGGTTTTTCATTCATTTAAATCCCAACTTTTTTCATTATTATTAAAGAAATGGAGTTTAATTTTTCTGAATTAAAAATGCAATCTTTCAAATATTTTATTTTTAAGTTTATTTACTGCACGTTTAAAAACCGTGAAAAAGATACCAAATTAAATTAAATTGGACTACAGTAGATATTAAATTAAATAAAAGTAAGAACAGGGGTTTGCGCAAAGTATTTATTGAAAGATATCAAGACTATTGTAAAAACTTGTTTGGAGGAGATTGGTTTGTCTCGTCTTAAGGAGATTAGTGACTGGTGGAAGCCGGATGTCATCACACCAGAGAAGGTTAAGAAGTTCATTAACATGTATCCTGTTTTTAAGAACGATGTGGATTGCCCGGCTTTCAAGAGTCAGAAAGAGATTTTGGAGATTCAGAATAAGAATCTGCGGAACCAGTTGGAGCTCTGTGATAAGTATAGTCCTTACTATAGTAACTTGTTTAAAGAGCAGAAGATTGATGTTTCGAAGATTAAAACGGTTGACGATTTGGAAAAGCTTCCCTTAACCACTAAGATGGATTATATGAAGGGTTCTGATAGTTTTAAGTTGAAGCTGGCGGGTGTTGCGGGTAGGCAGTTGTTTGAGCTTGTTGACTGGAATGTTACGATGACCACGGGTACCACCTATGGTTTTCCAACGGTTTTCTGGAACACTACCCACGACGAGTATTCATTGTTGCAGTTTCTCATTCGGAGTAGTAAGATTAGCTGGGGTAGTCCGGATGATCGGATTTTTAACTGTTTTCCGTTTGGTCCGGTTCCTCACATTGGTTACCTGCGGGCGATAACTGCTCCGTTAGCCATCGGTGCATCGGTGAGTGCAGGTCACACGGGTATGGCTTACCCCGAATTTCCGGTGCTTAGGCGGATGGATGAGGCTATTAGTATTGCGGAGAATCACAATTCAACGATTATCATGGGGATTGCGAGTTATATTCGTCGGATGATTATGCGGGCCGAGGAGCTGGAGGTGGACTTTTCCAATTTGCGTGCGATTCACGCTTTGGGTGAGCCGTGTCCGAAGGGTATGCGTGCGGATATGCGTCGGAGGGTGGAGAGTCTGGGTGCGGAGGACGTTTTCATCCACAACGGCTGGGGCTTCACCGAGTGTCAGGGTAGCCTCAGCGAGTGTACAGAGCTTGGTGGTAATCATAATCCGGATCCGGGCTTATACTTCTTGGAGATTGTGGATCCGGAGACCGGTGAGAGGAAGGCGGATGGTGAAGAGGGTGTGGCTGCTATTACTCATTTGAATCGGCGGGGTACGGTTCTTCTGCGCTACGTTTTGGGGGACATTGTTCGGATGACTCATGAGTCTTGTCCCTACTGTGGCCGGAATACGGAGCGGATTATGCCGGTTTCGGGAAGCGTCTACGCCACTCGGACTAAGGAGCTGGTGAAGTTTAAGGGTACTTTGATTAATCCGGGTTTGCTTAAGGATACTATTGAGAATGTGGGTGGTATCGCGGAGTATCAGATTGTTTTCGCGAAGACCGATCCTAAGGATCCGTATAGTATGGATCAATTGGTGCTTAAGGTGGCTCCGGTTGCTGGTGTTAACCGTAAGGATTTGGAGAAGAAGCTTGGTAATGCGGTCATGAAAGCGGCTGAGATGAGTGCTAAAATAGAGTGGGTTGAGAAGCCGAGCGATATTTACGATCCCATGGTTTCCCTTAAAGCCACTCGGGTGCTGGATGCTAGACCCCCATTGGAGTGAAAATTTCTCCTACACCTCTAATTATTCCATTTTTTTTATTTTTTTGTTATTTTTTCTATTTTTGTAGTGGTAGGTGTATTTTGTATTCGATGTCGTCGGATAGCCATCGGGCTTTGAAGCCGAGTTTGTTTGTGATGTGGATTATTTTCTTGTTTTCGGGGTTTATGTAGGCGTAGAGGCCTTTGATGCCCATTCTGGTTGCCACTTCAATGGTGTATTGGAGGAGTTTGGTTCCGATTCCCCTGTTCTGCCAGTCGTCTTGGACCACCATTGCGATCTCGGCTTCCTCGGTTACTTCGTCCAGGTAGAAGCGGGAGTCTGCGATTATTTTTTCCTCCCCGTCCTTGTTGACTACTGCGACCAAGGCCATTTTGTCCCCGTAGTTTATGTCCATCCATTTTTCCACTACCCATCGGGTGATGGGTTTTCTTATGAGGAATCGTAGGTAGTTTGTTTCCTTGGAGAGTGAGACGTACATCTGGTACAGTTTGTCCTTGTCTTCCGGTTTTAAGGGTCTTACGAATACTTCAGTTCCATCCTTGGCTTTAAACACTGTTTCGAACTGTTTGGGATATGTTGCTTTGCCTGACAAGGGAATAACCTCTGAGGGAGAAGTTATAATAATAAGGGTCTTAAGCCCCTTTGGGAGGTCTATTTTTCGGCCTATTATTTTTACAACCAATTATTTTTAGTCTTCTGAGAGGAGTTGGATTATTTTTTTGTCTGTGATAAAGCTTTTTCAACCTCTTCCTTTTTGGGGCCTTTAGTCTGGAAGGGGTAGCGTGATTGAAAGTAGTAGGCTGTTACTTCTTCTAAAAAGTCGCGAAACTGCTCTAATTCTGTTTTAAATTTTACTGCCTCGTCTAGCAGGATTGCTAAGTCATGTATTCGCTGAAGTTGCCAACCTTTTGAGAAGAGGTATCCTTTCAAGTATTTTTCTAGGGCCTGCTGAAGGTGTGAGACTGCAATTTCAAGGTCTCCGCCGTGGGTTAGAAGTATTTCTACTGTTCGAATATCGGCTTCGCCCTTCTTAAACCAGCCTTGCGGTAGGCGTGACTCCTCATCTTGCATATAGGACTTTCTCCCTTGCTCTCGATTTCCTGAAAGAATGGGTCACCGATTCTTAATCGCTCCTCAAGCTCTTCTGTTGTGAAAACGAATGGTGAGAAGCGTATCCCTTTTCTTTGCTCCCGAACCAATCGACAAACCTTCGCCCACCTCTTGTGAAAAGGTTCATTCGTTTCCATAACAATAAGAAGATCGATGTCACTCTGCTCATCAGGCTCCCCATAGGCAAATGAACCGAATAGCACAATTTTCTCGGGTTTAAGCTCCCTTACAATGGTATCTACAATCTTTTTAATTATAGGCCGCATTCTGGCTCGATCTGTCTGAACACTACTATTCATCAGGCCACAACCTCGTAACCCAGCCATTCAACAATAAATCTGTTCACACACCTATTTAAATATTCTAAACAACACATCCTCTTATAGAACAATCATGATTTTATTATTACCGCCCTTCTGACAAGGAGGAAAAAATAGTTTGAAAGGAGGCGAAGGATATGGCCACAATTGAAGTGGAAAAGATATTGGCTCTCGTTCCCGAATCGTTGAAGATTCCCAGAGATAGAATGTGGATGACATACGATAAAGATGCGGATATTCTCTATATAAACTTCAAGAAACCCAGCCATGCGGATGATTCTGAGCTTACCGAAGACGATGCCATAATCCGATATGAGAAAGGAGAGGTAGTAGGAATCACCATCCTCAATGCAAGTAAGAGAAAAGCAGGATAATATCCAGATACGCATATATACAGGTTAAGTTTTAAGGAGGAGGGAAAATGGTTGACCGTGTTGATTTGTCTTTTCTGGATCGGCCGGAGATTCTGAGTTTTATTTTCTATCCGCGAAGGGATTTTGGAGAGTCTCGGGTAGGCACCACTCACTTCGTTGAGGTTGAGGAAGGAGTGGACATTGGCTGCCGGTTCTATTTGAGCGGGAAGAAGTATCCTTCTATCCTTTACTTTCACGGGAACGGCGAAACGGTTGGTGATTATGATTGGGTTTCGCCAAATTTTAACCGGAGGGAGATCG
>DXJA01000167.1 GCA_019056875.1 Candidatus Jordarchaeum madagascarense | reverse complement strand
TTAAAAGATCGTTTAGGTGGGTATATCAGCTATTTCGTAATAGGGTTAATCACTTTTTCTTGATTTCATCTTTGGAGCCTTTCCTTTTCTTCTCTCTGAGATCTTTAACCATCACTGCAGGTTGCCCTTGCCAAATAGTGTAACTTGGTAATACCTTGCCACGCGTTACCATACTGTAAGAGCCTACCGTAACATGGTCTTCCAATGTGGCGCCGGGCCATATCAAAGCTCTTGTACCGATTACACAGTTGTTTCCAATCCTAGTTCTTGCAATGAATAGGCTGTCTCCTTCTATGGCGTGAGCAGCTATCAGTGCGTATGCTCCTAGAACCGTATTATCTCCGATCTCTGTTAAAGGCGGATCCACAATAACGGTGGGAAGAACATTTTTCCCTATTTTGCATCCTAGGGCTTTGTACATTAGTCTCGACAGCCCTGCGCTGCCCCAAGGTGTTTCTTTGTAGTAGTTCTGGTAGGTACCCGTTATCATGGCGTTCAGTATCCACTGTCTGGCTATTGGGTGGTTCGGTGTGTAGGGGTATCTGCCTTCAGGTATTGCTTTAACCCATAGTTTTGCGAGGGGTAGACTAAATAGGAAGTAGAAAAACTTTATGATAACATAGAATAGGGGAGTGAAAACGAATAGGAAAGCCCATGCCCATAGGCTATCTTGCCAAACTCCTTTGATTCCGGTCGCAGTTATCTGCGGGTAGCCCAATATGGACCATAGGAAAGGCATGCCTAAGTAGGGTGAGCTGAAGAACCAATCTACAACCAGTAGAAGCCCCAGAAATAATAGTATTGATACAAAAAACGCGGGTAACATGGGGATTATAATAAACGCTGTGTGGTGGATAGAAAGCCACTGACCGCCATATCTGCCGAGTTTGATCTCTTCGACCACGCTTTTGATGTCGATTTCTTCTGCATTAGCGCTACTTCCACTAGACAACAAATTACCTCCATTCATAACCTATAGTCAAAGAGAAGGTACTACTACATTTATAACCTTTATTATTGGAAAAAGACAGTTTTTGTTTTTGTTGTAGCGACCGTAAAAAGTTAAATTGTTAAAATTTTGTATTTTTGATTCTTTAGAATTACACTTTAGCTAGAGGCTTAACATTATCTCTCTAATTTTTCCCTCAATGAGTCTTACCTTGTACTTGTTAAACGTTTCTAGGAGACCCTTTTTGATTTCCTCTAGGGGATTCTTCGTTTCCAGTATTATCTGGTGTAGCACCATTAACTGGTCAATTTTACCAAAGAAGCTTAAGCAAATTTTTTGTGTTTTTAAAAACTCATTGTTTACTGAATCAATTTCTAGGTAGACCTCATCCCCCACTCTTCGGTCTAACAAATATATGAAGTCTTCCAAGTTTTCTACTCTCAGAAATATCATGAGGTTTTGCTCCCAATATTCTCACGAATAGAAAATGCACAAGTCATTATTTACATTTTTCTATTCCTTTGACTCTTCGTAGAAAACAAGTTTGCAATCTACACATTCATTAACATTCACTCTTTTGGAGCGAGTTTTCCCAATAGGCAAATTAACATGCCCCAAGTTTATGGACTTTTTTTTACATCTTGGGCATTCACTCATAAGTGACCCTCCACTAACTATATGTTATAATAAATCTTCTAAGGTATTATATTTATTTTCTAGTTTATTTTTCACCCTACAGGCTATTAGGTAGGTGCAATTTTATTAGGAGAGTATGTTTTTTATCGCGTTGCACACCTGCTCCAGATTAGTTATTAACTGGAAACGGCCGTTTCCAAGTTTTGCAAGTTTGGAGCAAATCCAATTCTGTGCTGAGGGGAGTCCAAGGACGTGCAAGTGGTCATATTGAGAAACGTATGGAAAGGGGTTTTTTCCCACATTTATTTCGCCATCAGTTATAAGTATTCCAGTTTTTTCGAGCGGGCTCTCCTTACTCAATTCTTTTAATCCTATTTCTAGGGCTTCGGCGATGTTTGTTAGACCTCCCGCTGGAACATCAAATATTTTTTCGCAGACTTTGACTGGAGTTTCCTCTTTATCGATGGAGGTAATTATCCAAGCGTTATGGTTGAATCCGATTACCGAGTACTTACTCAGACATAGAGATAAGGAGGCTGCTGCTAGTGCTGCTGCAGCGATTTTAAATCCGAACATAGAAAGAGAGCAGTCAACTAGAAGAACCGCCGGAATATACCTTCTCGTTCTTTTAAAAACTTGGATATCCTCATAATCAAGGAATGGTTTTCCAAGCATGTTTTCAACTGTTTTTTCCAGATCTATTTCCTCGTAAGAATTAAATCTGTAGGGTTGCGACTCCATGAATCCGGTGCATAAACCTCTGCCAATTTCTCTGGCAGCGATCCTGACTGCGGTTCTCGCCGCGATTCTCTTGGCCGATTCTCTTAGTTCTGGTTTAAGCGATTCACTAATCTTGCTATACCATGTGAGAAGGTTTAGTGAAGATTCCTCATCCTTCCCTTCTTCTGTTAGATAAACTCCATTATCTTCTCCAAGGGATTTACCCTTGGTTTGAGCCACGAAAAAATCTTCTTGACTCCTCCCGAAATTCGCTGGAATTTTCGGTCATTCTAAATGGCCTGACTCTTAGTTCTTCACTGTTGGGAATTAAGCCGAGAACTTCAAGAACAATCTGTTTTATCACTTGCTCCGGAGTTTTATGCGACGTTTCAACTAGCCAGATTTTACTGCCAAGAGCCATGTAAGCAGCATCCAGAACAAGTGATAAGTATACATCTGAATCTTGAATGTTTTCTCTTTCCAGCGTGGCGAGTTGTTGGAATATTTCCACAAAGTGCATCGCGCCCCTCACCGAGGCTCCTTGCTTAATTTCGGGATGGTTTCTGGTTCTTCTGGTTATTTCCACCGCGTGTTCCACAAGTTTTTCATCCATACAACTTGTTCTCAGCTTGACAATTTGTTCTTCTTCCTCTTTTGACTGATAGTTCATTTTCAGTTTACAGAGTCGGTCAAAAATGCCCATACTAACTTTGCTGGTGCCTACATCATCATAGGGATTTTGTGCAGAAACCAATCGAAACCCATTATTAGAGGTTATTAACCCCA
>DXJA01000166.1 GCA_019056875.1 Candidatus Jordarchaeum madagascarense | reverse complement strand
TTTGAGGAGAGACTGGAGCTGGTGCGCACTTACTTCCCCTCGAGGGAGGCCTTAAGAGGGATGCGGGAGAAACACGAGGGTTTGCGCAGGGAGCACAAGGAGATTCTACGCATCAGAAGGCAGGGACTACCAAAAACGCTCCAAGAAGTGGAGGAAAAACTCGAGTTAACAATCAATAAACCCATAAAAGAATCATCATATAATAAATAATAGACTCATTGGAGAGAATGAACGAGAAGAAAGTAGAAAATACAATAACCCACAAGAGAAAACTTAGACTATTTAGAGGCAAAACCAAATACCTTCTGATACTTATCCCCGCAGTCCTACTATTAACCTGTGTTCTCGCAATACCCATGGCATCAAGTCAGATCCAAACCAGCGCATTAAGCATACAGGCAAACAGTATCACTGCAAAAAACAGCGGGCTATCACTGATTGGAAATATGACAGTAGCAGGCAACAGTACATTAAACGGAACCCTAACCATCACAAACGCTGAACAGATCATTCTCGGTTCACCACTAATAACAACCGGATACCTAAGCACAATAGGAGATAGCATAGAAATCTGCAAACCCAGCAGTGCAGGAGACATAATAACCCTAACAGGAACCGAATTAAATCCCGCAATTTTAGATCAGTGTGGAAACATAACTATTGGAAACCAATCAGAGACTAGGGAAGTAGCCCTGAACATAACCAACTTTTACCAGTACGTGGAATCCTATGGTGAAGGATACATAGGAGACTCGAACCTATTAAATCAGCTACCAATCAACAGCATGGTTGCAATTAATGTAAGCCAAGGAAACCTCTACTCTTACGCCCTAACGTTGGGTATTATTCCAACAAACACCACAATAAATAGCACATACTTCCGCCTAGATATTTTGGGAGTGTATAAAGAAATCGATTTAACTCCATATGGTGGCATAGCGAATATAACCAAGTTGAAAGAAGACGGACATTTCGATGACGTTGGTGGTTTCAACCTTACCGGTGCAATAGGGGATATAATTCCATCTGTTAGCATGTATTGGAATGACCCTATTGTTTTCGAGGCTTGGGGTCCCTGGTTTGCGGTGGGTAATGCGACAAGCGGTGAAGGCGGTGTACTCTACATGGCAGACACATACGCTCAGATCAAATCCAATGACACTATATATTTCGAGTTTCTTAACACCTCCACAGAGGCGGGGCTTAAAATAACACCCAGTGCACACTATCCCAAAGCTGTGATGAACGTAACAGCTCAGGAACAGAACATCGCCGGATCGGGTCTCACATATATTACAAACGGTACGGCGATTGTGGACGGAACTGCCAGTATAGAGCAGCAAAACCAGATAATTAACGCTATAATAGACTTTGAAGGGGAGATGATACTGGAAGGAAACACAACCTCACAGGGCACTCTCGAGATCAACGGAGATAGCATTATTAAGGCACCTGTAACCATTACCGGAACCCTGAACATTAATAGCGGCATGATGAAGGGAACCGGAAGCATTGGAGTGTCTGATGGTGACATGCAAACTTCGGGCAGTATGAAGATAAGCAACGGAACAGTAGAAGTTCTAAACGGTAGGATGATACTGAACTCCTCGGGGACCTACATCGGCAGCGAGACAAGCATCACTGGAGACCTCGCTGTCACAGGTACGGTGACCAACTCCGGACTTTTATCAATGAGCGGCAATTTCCAGATATTGACTCCCTTAAGTATCACAGGTTCTATGGTAACAATCGGCGTTACGAGTATGGGAAGCCTGGGGGCAATCAACGGTATTCTGTCTATTATGGGGAATGTTATAATGTCTGGTTTGACGGTGATCAGCGGAACCAACAACGTTATTGGCTCCATGACCGTTACACCGGTTGGGGTCATGATCAACGGTATAGTGGGTCTAACGGGTATGATTCACACCACGGGTGGCCTACCGGCTATGTCGTCCTCAACGGTTCTTGAGGTTGTCGGCGGTTCCATGATGGGATTACCCATCCCTCACGTGTCTCTGATGGCGAATCCGTTGGCACTACTGGCGCTGGGCATTCTGGGCATAGGCACGGTCTTGATGGCAGTTAGAGGAGTATACATTGCAATCAAGGAGCGGCGAACTCTAGCTCTAAAAACGAGAATAATCGGAGGAAGACTAGAGAACATTATAAACAAGGTAGACAAGCGTTTGAAGCAGTTAGGCGATGCGATTAATAGAATTCCGGGGAAATTACGAAGAGGTTAATGTAATGCTAGACGAGTGAAGCTTTAGGGAGTGGTGATGGAAGTGACTGAGGTTAGTTTGTTTGAGCGTCTCAAGTTCTGGGGTTTTAGAATTTCGGTGGTATCCATTGTCGCGTTCTTGGTTGTCGTCGGTCTCTCGTTGGTGTTTGGTTTGGGGATTAACGGCGTATCCACTTTGCCGGTAATCTCATTGGTACTTGTGGGATTAGCGGTGGTTTTCGTTGTGGGATTCATATTAGAAATGTATGGTAGCGTTAAGATTTGGCTCAGAAGGCGGAGTGCCCCCTCTCAAACTACTGGTAGTCGACGGGCAAGATGAGAGTGACAGTAGGGGAATCCTTTGGAGGCTTTATTTATAGTCTTTAAGGGGCGTAAAATGGTCTAATAAGCCAAATTTGCTATCATTTTTTTTTAAAAAAAACTAGAATTTTGCAATTTATGTTCCCTCTAAGGGGGAAAAGAAGCAGTTACGAAGATTATTTTTTTTAACAATCTTTTATTAAAAATCTTTATATGGGTTTTTATTTTAGTTTTGAATGATAGGAATAGTTTGTGGGGTGAATAATTTGCCGGGTAAACCTAGGAGGTTTGAGCCGGAGGAATTAGTTAAGGTTACTTTACGGGTTCCTAAAGATATGTATGATAAGATTTGGAAGTACGCGCGCCGTTACGGGTTTTCTTTCAATGAGTCTGCTGCCAGATTGATGGCTTTTGGTATTGGCGATTCGGAGTTTGCTGACCGTGAAGTGGCGTGGACCAACCAATTCTTTTCGGAGTTCCAAAAATCAGAGACATTCAAAGAAGTGAGGGATGTTTTTCGAGAGACCTTGATTAAATTTTTGATGGAGTATTATGAGAGAGATCCTGAGACCCTTTTAGTACAAATCACTGCCTATGCCGGGAGCCATTTTGATTATTTCCGGGATCTACTAACACTTGAGAAGGACCGTCTGGCTAAGGCAATTGCAGGGGATAACGCCGATGCAGAGAAAAAGTTGGTAGAGTTTTTTGAGATGCTGGATTGGGTTTGGGACTGGGTACGTTACAGTTTCAAAAAGAAAAAACCAGAGGGTTAAAGACCGAAACGCTGATTGTGTCCCCCAACATTTTTGCTTTTAGGGAACTTATATTAAAGGGTACAAATTAGATTTTTAATACCCTTGAAAAGAAAAAGAAATTAAGACTTTTAGACACACCCCACCCGTGGTGGTACCTTCCGTAACCGGGGAATACCGGTCTACTACCGGCAATTCCTCGTAAATTTACGGGAAATCGTTTAGTGATTTGAGGTGGCGTGTTTTCGTATTTAGGTTTAAATTGGTTTTTCCAATTTATAGGGGAATTGTGTTTAGCAGGCTTTTACGCGCCTCAGCATTTTAAGAATCGGTTATTCTTTGTTTCCCTTTTTTATGAGTTCCATCTTTAGTGGAATCCCCACTTGATTCTCCGCCACGCCTTTCTGTGGAGCACATAGAATATTATGAGGAGGGCACTGGTGGCTAATGCTATTTCTGCGGAAACCGTTATGTTTCCAAGGATAACGTAGGCCACGCCAAACTCTGTTGCTAGGGCCACTGCTCTCCAAGTTAGTGCTTCAACCAGGTCTCTGTGATGTTTAACCTTGGGTGGTGTTGGAGCCTTTTCTTCCATTTCCTCAACCATTCAAATCACACCTACTAAAGTTATTATTTTCAGGAACTGGGAAAGAGTGAAAAGTGTTATAGTAAGAATTTATGCCGATAGTTTCACCCCCGAAACTATATTTCCCACTTAACTGCGGTTTGCTCTGTTTTTGTGTGGATTAAAAGTATCGGAGATCATTCTCTACCGTATTAGTAGGAGTAGAGTAACGCTTTATCCCAGCTCCGCTGTATTTATCTAGAATTTAAAAGAGGATTCTTTAAAAACCTTTTGAAATCTGCAAATTTCTGATATTCTTTGGGCATTAAAACT
>DXJA01000165.1 GCA_019056875.1 Candidatus Jordarchaeum madagascarense | reverse complement strand
ATAAAGGGAAGGGATGACAAATGAAACTTTACAGACCTAGAGGCGTAATTGCACTAGCTATAATCTTCATAATTTTGGCAGCGTGTGGGATAATAACTGCAGTCTGGATTGAGATTCTCTTTGTTGTAGATTATAACTCATTATACCGAGATTTATTCTTTATGCTAAATCTGATTTATTCGCCATCTATCCCACCGCCATTAGCAATTGCGTTTATACTACTAGGTAATTTGGCTAACTCAACGTTTGATATATTATTTCGGGCCTCCTCTCTCCAATGGTTGGTTGTGTCTCTCCTACTCTTTTTTGGAATATTCATTATAGATGGTATAGGCTTGCTTAAGATGAAGAAGTGGGGATACTACCTCGCCTTAGTACTTGGAATACTCTTCATAATCACTTTCACCATTCTAATAATTTTGGGAATTGCAATACTTGTGTATCTGTTGGTGAGTGATGTGAAATACGAGTTTAAATAGAATGGTGTAACTCTTTTCCCATATTTATTGACTAAAAATATTCTAAAATGAACTATTTTTGCGAAATCTCTTTTTTTGACATTTTTCTAGTACTTTTCAACTTGGAACCCCCCCTCACTCATTTTCTCGCCTTGGACTTTCTTTTTAACTTAAAAAAGTACAACTGTAAATTTAACCAAAATATGTGATGCCTAAAGAAAAAATTAAGAATGTTATTAATGAAAAAGGGGAGGGCGTCGCAAAAATGGGTACTAGTTTGCGAATCCTCTGTTTAGAATATGCTTTTTTGCAGTATCTGTTGAGCTTCATGCTCCACCCTTATCTGAGCGTATACCGCTGCACAGTAAGGTCGAGGATACAAGTCGACCTTTGACATTAGATACTCTGTTAATTGGTCCAGGGTTTCTATGTTCTGGGGTGGTTCCTCCCCGGTTTTTTGTGTCAGGAATTGTAGGGCGAACTCTATGAATCGGGTGGTGAATATGGCTCCGTATTCTTTTTCCACCTCTTTTGCTATGCTGATGTGAAATTCGGTTAGCGCTCGGGGATCTGGCTCTTCGTAGGGTGCTTTCTCAAACATTTTAAACTCGGATAGCTCGATTTCAGTCATTCTTCCAACTCCTCCAATTTCATACGCCTACTCGACTTGGTTTGTTTTAATATAAAAAACTTTTTGAAGAAATGAAGCAATTTTTTTGTAAAGATTTCAAGTTCTAGCATATTTTTCTAAAAAATATTTAAAAACACCACGAAAAATTACACTAATTCCACACCTTACACAAAAATATCATATTAAATAAAGAAAA
Organism: Candidatus Jordarchaeum madagascarense; assembly: GCA_019056875.1. Lineage (GTDB taxonomy): Archaea > Asgardarchaeota > Jordiarchaeia > Jordiarchaeales > Jordiarchaeaceae > Jordiarchaeum > Jordiarchaeum madagascariense. The sequence continues at coordinate 2,387 of DXJA01000165.1, read as the reverse complement.
ATTAAAATAGCCCACTTCAACAACATCAATATCTTCAAGGCCAAGGAAATCATAGGAGACACTATATGCATTAAGGGTAATGTCCCTCCTTCCCCTCTTATGCACCGGTACACCAGCACAGGTTGAAGATTACTACAAAGAACTAATGAAAATAGTCGGAAAAGGCGGAGGCTTCATTATGGATGGAGCCGTATCTGGCATCTGACGAAGTCAAATCCGAAGATGTCAAAGCATTGTCCGAAGCTACTTTCAATTATCAAATGTATAAAAAAATAAAATACCACATTTCTTTTTTTAAGATTCATAAAGAATGTAACTGTCTGTGTTGACTCGATGCAATAATAATTATTATTTATGGCGGTGTAGTGATTGCTTAGTTTTCGGAAATCGTTTATAAATCTTGAATTACGAAACATCTACAATCTTGATTTGAAAATTCAAGGTTAGTCCGGCTAGTGGATGATTTAAATCAATGGTTGCTTCTTCCTCGGTTAATTCGGCTATTACTGCAGGTATTTGTACTCCATCTGGAGTTCTTAACATAAGCATCATACCAGCCTCTGCATCTGCTGGTAGTTTGTCTCTTGGAATTTTTTTTAGTAACTCGGGATCGTGGTCTCCATAGGCGTCCTTTGGCTCTATGCTAAACTCTTTTTCTTCTCCTATTTCCATTCCCAATACTGCTTGATCAAAACCCTTTATTATTTGTCCAGAACCTACTTCAAACTCTAACGGCTTTTTTCCTTCTGATGAGTCGAAAACAGTTCCGTCATCTAACTTTCCGGTATAATCAACTTTTACTTTGTCTCCATTCTTAACTGGCATGATAAAAACTCCATTACTTTTATCTTGAAATAAGCAAAAAAGCGTGTTTAAACGATTTTCTAGCCTATTATAAAATAGGATTATTAACTGAGACTTTTAAGTGTTTTTTCCATATTTGTTATTCGTTTTTGTTCCATTTTTGGATATTCTGCGAAAATTATTAGTCTATCCTGTTTATTGTAATTTTTTAATAATATAGCATTTTATAATTGTTTGATGAGGTGTATGAATTTTGAATTCACCTGCACCTGAGGAGCTGTTAAAAGAGAGAGAACAGAGAATTAATGATGCTGTTAGTCTAAAGGAGCCGGACAGGGTTCCTATAGCTCCCTATGCCCAATTTTTCCCTGCTCGTTATGGGGGGCTTACTTGTAGGGAGGCGATGTATGATTATGACCGATTGGCTAATGCTTGGAAAAAAACCGTTATTAATTTTCGATGGGACGCTGCCCCCCCGGCTCATATTATGCTGCCTGGGAGAGTTTTTGATTTGCTCGATTTGAAGCTTTTCAAGTGGCCAGGTCACGGTTTGCCGGATGATGTTTCTTTTCAGTTTTTTGAAGCTGAGTACATGAAGGTCGATGAATATGGGGAAATTTTGGGCAACTTGGGAGAGTTTGTGGTAAGAAAGCTTTTGCCCCGTTTTGCTGGTGCCCTTGAGTCGTTTACCACTTTTCCCGATTTCAGTTTACTGATTAGGGGCTACAATATTTTTCGTACTGCAGCTCTGGCAGCGTCTTCCCCAGATTTCGCCCAATCCATGGAAGCTCTTATGAAGGCGGGACAAGAGACGAACAAATGGTCGTCTAAGATATCTGAACTTCATAGAGAATTAACTAGCACTGGTTTCCCCCTACTTTTTATGGCGTTTGCCCAGTCCCCCTTCGATATTGTTTCTGAATTTCTCAGAGGATTTAGGGGATCAAGTCTCGATATGTATAAGAATCCTGAAGAACTTTTGGCGTTAATTGGTTTGTTAACACCTAGTCAGATAGAAGGAGCAATCTCTGCTGCAAAAGGAACTGGGAACAGCCGGGTGTTCATGCCCCTCCACAGGGGTGCTGCGGGTTTTATGTCAGACAAGCAGTTTGAGGAGTTCTACTGGCCTAGTCTCAAGAAAATATTTTCAGAACTAGTAAATGCGGAGCTAACACCGTTACCCTTCTTTGAGGGTGATTATGATCCGAGATTGGAGTATTTCAGGGAACTTCCCAGAGGAAAAATTATTGGCCACTTCGACAGAACAGATGTTTTCCGGGCGAAAGAAATTATTGGAGATGTTATGTGCATTAAGGGTAATGTGCCAGCTTCGCTGCTCTGCACCGGGGCACCTAAACAAGTGGAGGAATATTGTAAAAGGCTAATTGACATTGTTGGGGAGGATGGTGGTTTCATAATGGATGGTGCGGTTAATGGGATTCCTGATGAGGCTAAACCGGAAAATTGAAGGCTATGACCGATTTTACCAAAACTTACGGAGTTTATCGAAAGTAAAATTAATCTAAAAGTATCTTCTTACGTAGAGTACCAATATTCCTTTCAAACTATAATCATATTTAAGT
>DXJA01000164.1 GCA_019056875.1 Candidatus Jordarchaeum madagascarense | reverse complement strand
TAGGTTTTTTTAACCGTACCATAATTATGAATTAACCCATTTTTTTATTTTATTCCGAATATTTTCTGCGCGCTTACTCCGAGCATAGCGTCGACTTCTTCTTGGGTGAATGTGATTCCCTCAGGGGCTTTGGTTGGTAGGTCCTTTATCATTTGAATCCATTCTTTATCGGGTATTGCGGCTCGGAGATAGGGGTTGTCTGTTCCCCACAGGACTCTTGCGGCTGTGAATTCGTCCAAGCATTCGCGAAGCGCGTGGCAGAACCGGGCAAAATTAGTTTTAGCGAGTACCTGCCAGCCTGAGAAGTCTACTGTGAGATTGGTTTTACATGAGCCTAGGTGGTACAATTCGTAGCGCCAGCCGAAGCTCATGTGTGCTGCCTGTATCCAGAGATCTGGAAAGTCTAGGCAAACATCGTCGAGATACATGGGGTTGCAGTACTTGGATCTGAGTGGGGCAACGATTTGTCCAGTGTGGAAGAGAACCGGTTTCTTAAACTCGTTTGCAATGTCCAACAATCTGTAGACCTCTTTGCTGTTGGGATAGAACCCGGTGGACGAGTGAATTTTCAGTCCGCTCATCTTCCACTCCTCAAAGCATCTCCTAATCAGCTTGTCTGCACCGGGTCTCCGTGCATCAACGCTGCAAAAGGCTAAGAACCTTTTGGGGTGCTTCTTTTGAATCTCCCCGAAAATCTGGTTCTGCTCTTCAATGGATACTTTGGGATCGCCTAGGAGTAGACCATAGTCCTGTACACATATCACGGTCATGTCGATTCCCGCGTTGTCCATCTCAGCAAGACACTTCTCTCCAGTAGGATCAAAGAAGCCAGGCATTATCTGCTCAACTATTTGGGGAGGTGCCAATTCCATACCGAGTAGGTGTTTCACCGGGTCGACAAAAGCTTTAGCCAGATCATTCCACCACTTATCAGGATACCAATCCTTATCCACAATATGGCTGTGGGCATCAATAATCAACTCATATTCCCTCCAAAACTAATTGTTACTTTTTTATTCCTCATTTAGTATTTAAATTTTACAATGCACCCTGATAGAGCCTATCTAACCTACCTTTTTCAACTCGAATTTTGCCTCGCAGGAAGTAAACACTTGGAGCAGTAGCAACACGTTTAATTTGAGAAATCTATTACAATATGATATAATATGTGTTGGCGAGATTAATGAAGCAAAGAATTTATATTGATACTTCTATCATTGGTGGATGTCTAGATGAGGAGTTTAAAGAGGCTTCTAAGAAACTTGTTGAGAAATTTAAACGAGGGGATATGATAGCAGTAGTATCTGAATCGACGGTGCTGGAATTGAGGGATGCACCTGAAGAAGTTCAGAAAGTATTTAGGGAGATACCTGAGGAAAACATAGAATATGCGGAACTAAAGGCGGAGGCAGTGAATCTTGCTCAGAAGTATATTTCTGAAAAAGTTTTGGGGAGGGGCAAATTAGTGGACGCTGAGCATATAGCATTGCTACTGTAAACCGCGTAGATGTACTGGTAAGCTGGAACTTTAAGCATATTGTTAACTTGGCGAAAATTCGAGGCTTTAATGCAGTAAACTTAATGGGATACCCCTTATTAGAAATAAGGAGCCCGTGGGAGGTTATAACGTATGAAGAAGGAGAAGTTTGATGCTGTGAAAATGATGCGAGGGATTAGGGATAAGTTGAGCAAAGAGTTTATGAACATGAGTTACGAGGAGCAGAAAAAATACATAAGAGAAAGAATCAAGCAACATGAAACTTTCTCAAAACACTAGGATTTGCAAATACTCTATATGCAACAAAGTTCTCATTAACGGAGATTGTGACCCTTTTGGTCCACGCTAATCTAGAAACATCCTTTATATCGTTGACATTTTGTAGCCAAAAGGAGCAAAAAAAAGAAGTGCTATACTGGTAACCCCCTTGTAGAAAAATGAACATTTTTAGAAATCTATAGTTTTTCCCTCGTACGCGTATTGGAATATTTTTCTAACCTGTTCTTCGCTTGGCATTCTGGGATTTATCAATGTGAGTATGTCGCCCTTGGTCCAATCCACCAGTTTTTCAAAGTTTTGTTCCCAGTCTTTTGGGGATATGCCCAGTTCTTTTATGCTTAACGGAGTGTTCAGTTTTTTTAACAAGTCTTTAACCATTGAAGATAATTTTGCTGAAGGATCTTTTACGCCGATAATGTTCAGGCACTCGAGAATTTCAACGTATTTATCCTCACACTCTGGTTTGTTGAATTCAATGACGTATGGCAACATTACACTAACGCTGATTCCGTGTGGAACGTGAAAAACTCCACCGAGCGCGTGTCCAAAAGAATGAGCAATTCCGAGACCTGAATTCCCAAAGGCTATTCCTGCTATTGATGCGGCGTTATGAACTTTTCCACGAACACTAATATCGCTGGCACCTTCCTCAGCTGCTACTGGTAAATATTTGAAGAGAATTTTGATTGCATAAAGGTTTAAGGCTTTAGTAAAATCATTACCCATTTTACCAGATGCGCTCTCAATTGCCTGAGTTAATGCATCGAGCCCTGTTGCAACAGTAAGTTTTTTCGGCATGTTTAAGGTCAATGCAGGATCAAGAATCACAGCCGAAGGAATTAAATCAAATGAAGCTAACGAGACCTTCTGCCCGGTTTCTGTGTTTGTAACCACTAATCCCGGAGTATGTTCAGCCCCGGTTCCGCTAGTAGTTGGTATCAAAACTAAATTGGATTTTTCCTTTAAATTATATTCAATCATTACATTCATATCGTACAATTTTAGAGATCCTTGCCCGTAAAGGAAATAGATTGCTTTGGCGGTATCCATTGCTGATCCGCCACCGATTCCAATGATTAACTCCGGTTTAAATTTACGAGCAACGTCGCCGCCCTTTATCATAATGGTGTTTTTTGGATCAGGCTCAACTTCATCAAAAATTTTAACCTCTCTTCCCTGAAAATAATCAGAAAGTTTATCACCAACCATTTGATGAATCGTTTTGTCGGTTACTATTAAAATTCTCTTTTGTTTGAAATTCCTTAGCTGTTCTAATGATCCCACTCCTTGATAAATAACGGGTATTCTAATTGGCAATGACATAATTTTTCCTCCACACAGTTATGGATAAAAAGATTTCATTTTCGAAATAATTAATGCATTGGTTACTTTTGAGGGTTAATAGTGTATATGAATTTTTACTATAACTGCCAGTCGCAAACTTCGATAAAATAGTATAGAATAGTTGTAGCTGTTGAAATAATCGTTTTTTTTTAATTAGCTAGGTGAAACATCAAGCCTAGGATGTAAATCGAATTTTTCTTTTGTGAGGTGTGGTTTACTCTACTCTTATCTTCATTAGTATTTCTCCCACTCCACCGTTTTCTATTCCTACGTCCATGCATTTGATGCTGTCAATCATGAGTTCCTTCGTGTCACACCCCGATGCTACTCGGTCAAATAGGATGTAACCGAGTGTGGCTAATGGGCCGAGGGCGAAAAGGCACGGATTTTCGCATGATTCCTCTTTTATCATGCCTCCCGCTACTCGGAAAACGATTTTATCTCCCACTTTGTGACAGGCACAGTTCTTTGCCTTAACAATCTCGGCAACTAATTTTTTATTATAAAGGTCTGGACTATGTTTAATCATTTGGACCGCCTTAGGATCTTTTTTCATAAGTTCCACCTGCTCATCTGTGAGACCCAAAGCCTTCTGGTTAGCCTTCCAGAGATACTCCATATCTTCACTCATGCTTTTCTCCTCCATACTTTTTTAGTTAAATTTCCACTCTAATCTCTTATCCTATGCTCATTTTTTATATATTTGTTTAATGCTAGCTCAATAGTAACAGAACAAGCAGTAAAAATGGTGTGAAGAGAAGATTTTCAAAAATTAGCTGGTTACAACTGTATTTCTATATTTTATTAGTCTCCGGCTTTAACTTTTGCATTATATAAAATACTGAACCATAATCCTGAGGATTCCTTTTGAAAGTATCTATCTCATCTTGATACTTTTTTAATAGCTCAAGAGCTTCGGGGTCATACCTATATTTGTCACGTAGTTTTTTGATTCGATTTTCCAGAGGCTCATAATATTCCGTCCACCAGGCATCCTCGGGTAACAAAAAGTAATTTACAAGTTTATAGTCACAAATAGGTATCTTCTTAAGTTTATTTGACAAGTTTTTAGCGTCATCATGGACAACCAAGAAACCACCGATTTTAAGCAAGCGATTCCATTCCTTAAGACCTTTTTCAAAACCAATTATAGATATTGAACCCTCGGCCCAGATGATGTCGAAGCTTTCATTTGGGAAATCTATTTCAAATAATGAGCATTTCATAGTCTTTATTCGGTTTTGAAAGCCTTCTTCTTCAATTTTTCTATCGAGTATATCTAGGAGGGATTGGTCGATATCTATTGCTATTATTTCACCATCACTCAACCTTGCTAATTCAATGGTGGGAACTCCCGAACCACAACCGATATCAAGTATGCGCGGTTTATCCAACTCGGGAAGCATTTGAAACGCTTTTCTCGTGTATTTATTGAAACCTTCTCTAAACTGGTCTTGATTTATCTCGTATAACAAGTCTTTAGACATGAATCCTCATCCAACGGTTACAATTTAATTTTTTAAAACTAGAGGGATACACCTGTTATTTATATAT
>DXJA01000163.1 GCA_019056875.1 Candidatus Jordarchaeum madagascarense | reverse complement strand
GTCCCGGGTGCGGGTGGGCGGAGAGTGGGTGTGGCTGTGGGTGGCCCTGGACCTCCAGAGAAGGGTGGTTCTGGAAGGCTACCTCTCAAAGGCTCGCAACGGGCTGGTAGCGGCGAGCTTCATGAGGAAACTCAGGGAAAAATACGGTCCACAGGTGCTGTTCGTAACCGATGGAGGGAAATGGTACCCCTGGGCGGCTCAGAGTGTGGGAGCCCGCTGGTTGTGGATGAAGGGCGGGGTCAGGAGCTACGTGGAGCGCTGGTTCCGCACCATCAAAGACCGCCTAAGAGTGTTCAGCTGCGCATTCCCCAGGAGCAGCCGGGGACTGGAGAACGCCCGCACCTTCCTCCGCTTCTTGCGCCTACTACTACAACCACGTCCGACCACACCAATCCCTGAACCAAAACACCCCCATCCCATCACGGAAAGGCACCCGCATCCAAAGACTACAAAAGGCGCTCGAGGTGAAAAAAACCTTAAGTTGACAATATCACTTTTCTTATCGCGTTAACTCAATGGACAATAAATGGAATCCTCCAAAAAAGAGCATCATCAGGCATTTTAGTTTAGAGGTGAAACCAAAACTAATGCAAGGGAGTTGCGTTGCCAGCCTCCCCCTGCTTGCTCCCGGGATGCTTTTCTAGCGGTTATCCCAAAACTAGGCTACCGGTCCCTTATCTTATTCTCGGAACATTCTTGAATTTTTTTTTAAAATTTATAGAGGGATGTAGAATTGATGAACGATAGATCCCTTAACTCTTTCTGCAAATAATTTTTAAAATTATTTAACTTGGTTTGCGATTTTTTAAAAAGTTGTTCGATTTAGGTTTTAAGGTAACGACCATATTTTTCTTGGAGATGTTTCTGTTTATCGGGGTTCAAGCCTATAAATAATTCTGGTATGATGCTTCGGTTAGCCAAACTAATTTTTCTGAAGCTTTCACCCACTTCTTTTAGATTGTTGGAAGAGTTCATTTTATCAATTATGATTGGTAGAAGTGCAGCCGCTTTTTCGATATCAAAAATTGCTATTCCACCAAGACAGGTTCCGATATAATTTAAGTTGGTGGAGTTCCTCAATTCTTCTGTAGCTTCTTGGAGAAGGAGATAAGATTTTTCAGAGTTTATTTCTTGGAGGATTTTCAGTAAATTTCCGATATTATGAGGATTTTTTGTTTTACCCATCCTCTCTATGATTAAATTAATATCCAAATTACTTGTGATTTGTTCAGCGATGGTATCCCAAGACATTTTTAATATTTGCAGGCATTCCCATAAATCACGAACCCTGTTCGACTCTGCGAGTTTTTTTTCCAACTTCTTTAAGTCCAACCCCTCAATAATGTGAGCCATTAATTTTATTGTACGATAATCTCGAGTAGTTCCAAGGCCCGCAGAATCATTTAAATGATGGGAATAGTTCCGACCAATCATCTGATTTAGGCAAAACATTACTTCTCGAAGGTTCTTAGATTCATCAATTTTTTTACATACAACTGGAACCAGTTGCTCTGCGACACTATCACTTAGGTAGTTAATTTTTTCAATAAATTTTCCAATTTCTCTGAGATTATTAGACTTTTTAATCATTTTTTCTAAATTTGTAACATTAATACTTTCTGCGGATAGGAAGGGGAGGTCTTTTACAGGAATTGGTCTCTGATGTGCTAAAGAATCTAAGGGCTCCTGAAAACCTCTAGATACATAATAGGAGTTAGCCTCAAGCTCAGTAATATAATCGATTATCTCTCTCATACTTTTTAAATTGTTAATTTTTTTGTCCCAATGGATTTCCCGAGCCATTTAAAACCGTCTCCAGAAAAGCCTTCAGATTCATCTTTTCCCTATTTCCCCTATATCAATATATAGGAATTCTGGAAATAAAGAATAAATAATTTCATCAATATAACCATTTTCCTATTTTGTATTCATCATTTAATCAAATTTCGTTATGTTAGCATTTTTATCATTTCTGGATGAGATATGAAACTCAAATATTGTTTCACTTGAACATTGCGATGGATTAAGTATGGGAAATATCCATGGATAAAGTAATAAAGTAAAAATTTAAATCAGTTTAATTAATAATGTGTGCTCTTTTGTTCCAAGTGAAAGTATTATAATTTGGAGTAATCGAGGTGAAAAATTTATGAAAAAATCAAGGGAAGAACTTTTGAACCAAGCCTTTGAACTCGGTGTAAAATATGAAAAAGAAAACACCGGATGCGCCCAAACCGCAATAGCAGCCATTTTCGAAACTTTAGACATTTGGAATGAGGATGTGTTCAAAGCTGCAAGCGGTCTGGCGGATGGATTGGGGTTAACGGGGGACGGAGCTTGCGGCTCTCTCGTAGGTGTGTCTATGGTCATAAGCTGGCTGTATCCTAGAGAGAAAAAAAATTTTAAGGATATGTTTGCGCCGATGAAAGCCTACGGGCTGGTCAAGAAACTTCATGACCAGTTTGTGGAAAGGTATGGTTCCTGTCGGTGTTACGATGTTCAAAAGAAGCTTATGGGCAGAACCTACAACCTGTGGAATCAAAAAGAACTGAATGAAGCTTTTACTTCGGGTATGATGGAACACTGTTCAAAGGTTGTGGGAAACGCGGCAAGACTTGCCGTAGAAATAATCTTAGAGGAACGCGAAAAACCACAGAAATAATCCTCGGCAACAATCCCCAAGGAGAGCTAAAAGTTCCTTTATATTTCCTAGTTCAATAGCCTCCTATTAGCCACTGATACCAATTCAATGCAGACATATCTCCACCTTTTTTCCCCTCAAAAATTCTTCAAATAATTACTAAGAGGGGCTATAACCACATCTGTGTTAGGTTAAAGCAATCTTGGACCAATTAGATCTATTCCCCACCATAAAAGTGATGAGAATAGTATTAATAGTGGGATTCCAACAGCTAGGCGTAGCAGGGTTATCGGTATTCCAGTTTTCATGAACTCCCACCATGAAACGTGTACATTCTCCTTCTCTAATTCAGAGATAGCAATCATGTTTGGGACCCCTCCGATCGGTGTTAGGGAGGTTCCCATGTTTGCCCCGTAGAGGACGGCCCAAATAATTAGACTCGGGGAGATAGAGGCAGTTGTTGAGATGTAGGGTATGGTGTAAACCATTACCGCCACTACTGAGACTTCGTCGACCAGTCCCGAAAACGGCAGTAAATCCTTGGATAAGGTAGTTCATAGTCAACGGACTTCCTATGGCTATGTTTCCTATCTGGTTGCCTAGGCTTTCTAAGATACCAGCGCTGTCCACTCCTCCTACAACTATGAATATACCAATGAAGAAAAGTATCAGGTTCCAGTCGAGTTGCTGAATGATGTGTCCAGGTTCCGCTCCACCTATGATGAAGAATATTACCGCGGAGGCTAAGGCAATCATATAGAGGGGGATTCCCATTATTCCCCCCACTACAAAAGCGACAACTGTTCCAACCAGAAGTATGGCAACTATTCTGAAAAGTCTTCTATCCCTTATTATTGCACTTTCATCAAACAACATTATTTTGCTTTTTATTTTTTCATACTCCTCGCTCTTATGGACTTTGAAAGCTTCATGATACTTCCAATAGGTAACTGTGCCCGCTATTGCTAAAGAAGCGAATCCAAAGGGTAGTCCCAACATGGCGAACTTCTCATAGGAAAGATAAAAAAGCGGGTTTAGATTATAGTGTGAAACTACCAGAATATTTGCTGTTGTGCTGAGCATCGTGCTCGTGCTTGCAGCTAGAATTACAAAAACAGTACTGAGAATGTAAGGTTTGGGGTTCAATTCCAATACCTTAGTTATCGTGAAAATTAGTGCCCCCACTATCAAAAAAGCGGGAATTATTCCCAAAACAGAACCTAGGATAAAGGCCACTAACCACAAATAAAGAAACATTCGTGCTAGGTTCCCCCCGCTAAACTTTATGACTTTTAAACCAATGTATTCGAATATGCCTGAACGCTCAACTACAGCAGTAATAATTGTTAACGAAATGATGATGAAAATGGTTGGCCAGTCCACAAACTTGGTGAATACCTCTAGATCCGAAAACAGTAGATCATGCGAAATGTACGGCTCCCTTAGCGCAGTTAAAATCGGAACCCAAGAGTAGGTGAGTGAAAAGTATTTACCAGCAATAATTGTAGCTACCGCTCCTATAAGGGCAGCAACCGTTTTGTGGAGACGTTCAGTAACCAGTATTACAAAAGTTGTTATTATAATTGCTGCAAAAATCAAAACGGCTTCAAAAGGAGGTTGCAGAGCAAGTTCAAACAGTGCATCCGACACGTAATCGGAACTCTGAAAAAACGCTAGTATGGCCAATAATAGTTGATGCATCAGAGATATACTCCTTTCCATTTTAAATAGCTCAGTTTTGACAACCTTCTAAACTATAGGTAGAAGACATTAGAGAGTTTAATAAAACCGTTCAGTGTATTTTACGCTTCAATATACAACAATTAGTATAACAATTTCGCAACTTATATAACCTTTTTTCTTTTAAATCCTAAAATAAAAGCTCCCATACCCCCCACTCTTTTTCAGAAATAATTTTTCTTTTTATAACGTTTTTGGATTTTTTAAATAACAATTTACTATAAATAATGGTTTCAGATTTTCTTATTTAAATAATGATGAAATAGACTACCCGAATTTTGCTCAACTAAAGCTTGTCAGGGGCCTCTCTCCTCATATAGTCACAGAATTAAAATAAACATTATCTGCTGTGTTGTACAATTCCATGGTTTTTATGGTCTAGGTTAAGTATTTGTGTCTCACATATTTATTTTTGGCTGATGGTTGCCCAGGGTAGCTCACCTGTGGCGTCAAATTTCAGGATGGAGTTGTAGAAGAGGAACTTCATTTTGACCTCCCAGCACATGTTCTCCATCTTAGCCGCCCGAACATACTCCCCGGTACGCCTTTTCACAGCTGAGAGGTTCCCCTCAGCACGCCAGCGGTAGCCGTAACGGTACTTATCCCTCCACTTCTTATAGCCTAACTTCTTGTACTCCTTGACATGCTTCTTCCTTAGGGGGCTCCCCCTGGCTCTGGTGCTGGCGTTCTTGCGTACCTTTATTCCGGGCGTCACCCCCATTTTAGCCAGCATGTTGAAGTTCTCTTTGGTGTCGTAGCCGCCGTCGCCGTTCACCTGTTTTAATTTTCCTCCCTTGTTCTTTATGTTTCTCGCCGCCTGCTCTACGAGGGGTTTGAACTTCTGGGAGTCGCTGACCTTTTCGTCTGTTACCTCTAGGGCTACGACCTGCTTCCCCTTCTCATCCACAGCTATGTGGACCTTTATCCAGCCCCTCCTCACCTTCCATTTTTCCCTCATCCACTCCCCGCGGTTTGAGACCTTTACCCCTGAGGAGTCCAGTGAGACGACTACCTCCTCATCCTTGTGGCTTAGAAGGGTGTCCTCTATGTCCAGCAGTGTTTTTCTCACTCTTCTCCAGATTTGTGAGTAGTCGGGGGCCGCGGGGATTTGGGGTATGTATTCTTTAAGCTTCCGCAGGAAGCCTTCAAGCGCCCTGTAGCTGATCCTAAGCATTATGTAGGTGAAGCCCAGAAAGATTATTAGGGACTCCGGGTAGTGGTAGGGGGCGCCAACCTTCCCCTCATTCATTTCTTCCAACTCTTTTCTCCAGGACTCTATGAAGTTCAGTGAGATGTACATCTCGCCCCTTTTCACCAGCTTCTCGTTGTATTCTCGCCAATTACGCTTATCCTCGTAGTACCCCCACCTCTTCTTCTTTCCCCCACCTCCCCTCCTGTTACCGCGCTTTGGGGGCTTCTTGTCGGATGGTGCTTTTGTCTTGCCCGCCCCTTTTCCCACTCTTCTCCCCCTTGGTTCTGCACTTTCTACCCGCTTCATGGATGTTCCTTCCTCTGTGTTGGGTAGCTATATGTGTGGCGCAATGCTTTTAATAAAGTTTTTAGGTGGCTTAAACCATCAAAAACACATCGAAGAATGCAAAACCACTAATTGTGCAACACAGCAATGTACACGGAAAATATATAAACTTTGAAAATAACATTGTTATATTGAGTGAGATTTTAAAGGAAAGCGTAACTGATTGAAACAAACTTAAAAACCATACAATTTTCTCAAACCCCTTAGGGGTTCTAATAGTTTAAAAATTCTAGAAGAAGTGAAGACCTTATGCCAGATGTAATAAATTTTTTTACCGCATTGATTTACGGTACAATACTTAGTGCCGCGGATAGAATCGGAATAAATCCAATGTTACTCGGCCGCCAATCATCCCAAATATTAGGTCCCATGATTGAAAATTTAGCCCAACAATTTATAGGTATGGCTCCGCCTAAAGACATGGAAGAACTTAAAAAGGATTTAGAAATGTTTGGTAAAAATACCGGGGTATTCGGCAAAGAGTACGAATGGAATAACTCGGGAAACTGTTTTAGTGCGAAAGTTGTTGAATGTCCCTGGCTAGAAATGGCCAAGTACGGAAAATCTATAGGATACAAAGCCTGCCCCCTATGCGGCATAACGATTATACTGTTGGGTGCAATTGAGGCCATGGGCCTTAGTCAAGTTGTGGGCATCAATGTGGATAACGATGAAACAGTATGCAAACTCAAATTGGCAACGGAACGAAAATAGTAAGATGAGTATAATAATGATAGGGTCCTAAAAGAATTAAGTACCAGAATGCTAAGCAAATTTTATATATTTTTTAATACCATATATAAGTGACTAAAAACGCTGTGCGGAATGTTGCAGAACATCTGCAAGTTTAAAAGGGAAAGCAAAACAATTCTTAAAACCTCAGACAATCATCTCAAATTCGAATCTGTGCATTCTAAGGTTTAAATCTCTCCCTAAAAATTTCGAGAGTTGAAAAAAGAATGGCCGACTTTAAAGATGTCCTTACCGGATTAATTTTTGGTACAGTACTTAAATCCGCTGATAATATGGGAGTAAAGCCTATACTACTCGGATGCCAATCAGCCAAAGTACTAGGCCCCATAATAGCGACTCTATCGCAACAGTTCATAGGCAAGGCACCACCCAAAGACATGAATGAACTTATGACAGATATGGAAACTATGGCTAAAGTTAGCGGTGTACTAGGCAAAGAGTTCGAAATGAGTTACACGGGAAACACCGTAAAGATGAAAACGGTTGAATGTCCCTGGCTGGAAATGGCCAAATACGGAAAATCTATAGGGTACAAAGCCTGCCCCCTATGCGGTATAATGATTCTACTAATAGGGGCCATTGAATTCGTGAACACCGTTCAAGTTTCGGACGTCAATGTGGATAACAATGAAACAGTATGCCAACTCACAGTGGAAACAGAACAAAAATAGGCCAACCCAAGAAAGAAATAAATTGGCAAACACACATACCCTTTTTCTTTTTAATTTCGGGCTCTCTGAAAACTAGCATTAATATTTTAGAGAACATGTGATATAAAAAGGATGTTCTACAGAATTGTAAAAAAGTTAATTACTGTAACCTAGAATGCGAAAGAAATCTATTTTTTTAAGTATATACCACTGTTTTTAGAATCTAACAACTGAGAGTCTTTTTCTTTTTCTCTTGATAGTTATCGTTAATACAAGTTTTTGCGGAAGATTTTTATAAAAGGTGGAAAAGCGTTCATTAACAATTTGAATTAAATTGTTTAAATTTTTAGAAAAAAGGGGTGTAAGAGAATTGTCAGAAGATATTGTGATAGTTAAGAAGGAACCGCCCTTGGCATGGGTTATTATGAACAGGCCTAAAGCCAACGCTTTGAACGTGGGTCTGATTAATAAGCTTGATAAGACTTTTGACGATCTTTGGTTCGACCAAGAGATTCATGTGGTAGTTTTGATGGGTTCAGGTGATAGATTTTTCTCCGCTGGAGCAGATCTTAAGGAGCCTCCACCATTGACTCTCGGTGTTCCTATGGCAGTGTCCCAGATGGACACCGCGCTGCTCATGTCCAAGTTAACCACAAAAATTGAAAAATTCCCCAAGATTGTAATAGCTGCAATTAGGGGCTTTGCCCTTGGTGGGGGATGCGAACTAGCTAGTTCTTGCGACTTCAGAGTGGCAGCTGAGGGGTCCCAGCTCGGACAACCAGAAGTGGATCGTGGAATAATACCCGGATGGGGCGGCACCATGAGACTGCCCAGGCTAATCGGACTAGCGAAGGCTAAGGAGCTGATACTTTCGGGTCAACCCGTAGACGCACAGGAAGCGTACAGAATCGGATTGGTAAACAAGGTGCTCTCCTTCGATAAGTTTGAGGAGGAGGTAAAAGAATACGCTCTCAAACTGGCCAAAGGACCACCCATCGCCCAGAGAGCGGCAAAATATGCACTGAACTTCGGATCCCAGGGTCCCCTAGATGCAGGACTAATATTTGAGGGAGCACTAGCAACTATTGCTATGGTCAGTGAAGATGCTAGGGAAGGCGTGATGGCGTTCCTCGAAAAGAGAGAAGCCAAATTCCAAGGTAAATAGACTCGATTAATTTTTTTAAAAAAATATTTCCTTCTTTTTCTTTTTTGGGATTATTAAAAAATGTGCAAAAATTAGATTTTATAAAAAGTTATATCCTATTTCTTTGTAAGAATTGAATGAAGAAAGTATAAAAGGAGAGTATAAACCAGATTTAGCAAATTTATTTTATTTTTCTTCTTTCCTCACTTCTTTTAGGCCTAAGTCATTTGATCTTTTATACTCTTAATTTTCTTGTAAAGGTCATCTGTGGTTTTTAGCGGGACAACTTAATATCTATTTTGAGGTGAAAACTATATTAAAAATGAGAGGGAGATAAATAATATGAATTCACGTAAAAAATTGGTGGAATTCTTTCACAAAGGGGCGACAAGCAGAAGCAATATTAAAGCCATTATTGGAACAATTTTCTTTTTTCTCTACTTAGCGCTATTTGTTATTGCTTCTCTTTTAGTGGATAATTTTTTTAGGCTACCTAAATTTCTTCCCAAACCCTTGAATATCATTATTTCTGGGCCTATTCTTGTTATTGGGATATTCTTAAACTTATGGTCGGTTCTGCAATTTTTCAAAGCAAAGGGAACGCCAGTACCCTTCAAACCTCCGCCTAAACTAGTTACTACAGGACCGTATGCCCATATTAGACATCCCCAGGGCACCGGCTGGTTTATCATATTCATTGGACTCGGCTTGCTATTTCAATCAGTTTCTCTTGTTTTTATATTTACACCTCTTTTTATAGTGATTAGTGTATTACATTTAAAAAAGATAGAAGAACCAGAACTTGAAAAACGCTTCGGTAAAGAATATACCGAGTATAAGAAAAAAGTACCCATGTATATTCCACAACTTAAACTGAGAACTAAAAACTCAGACAAAAATTAATAAGTATAATAAAAATTTAGCAATTCCACCATCATTTCTACCACTAGGTTTTTACCCTTTTTCGAATTCTTCAGGAATCACTGTAGAATAACTTGAGCTATGCCTATAAGTTTGAAGCGATTCGCCGCCAACATATGTTAAGGCATCTATTTTATCTCCGTTATCCATTATAACACTTACAATCCTTTTTTCATAAAGTCCGCCCTCAACACCCTCTATCCTATCTAAAAATCTGATTGTGTCCTCACTAAAATTGTAGACCTCCCCTTTAACGGAGTGTCCTTTAGAATGGATAATAAATGGAAACCCCAATCCCTCGGGCCAAAGCAACTTATAATCAACACCAGACTTTGTAGGCGGGAACCCGATAGACATTCGGTCGAGATGTTTTCTGCAATTCCCGATAAACATCGTTCTCGCTCAAAGAAATCCCTCATTTTAAAGCATACTCAAACTGAGAATATTATTTTTCAAAATTTTTATATATATGAAGTTTATGTTTCGAAAGCATAGACAAAGTTTTAAGATGTTTTTTCATTGATTTTTTTGCTGGTGTTGAGATTGGCGGAACAGTTTTGGGTCGGAGAATATGATGATATTGATTTGTCGGGTGAAGAGGTTTTTGACCTTATCGAGGAGGGACTCTGGGCATTAGGTTTTATGATAGTTGAGAAGAATCAGGATGTCGGCAAGTTTGTTGCCCGACTGAAATCTTCAATTGTTGACTCCCTTGGTACGGTTACTTTTGCGAAAGATCAGAAACATGTTACAATTAATGTTGGCTATGGAATTATTTTACCCGATGTTGAATATTTTTCATTAGACGAAAAGACTGTGGAAAGTGAAAAAACTAGGCTTGAAGGTTGTTGGAAAAATCTTGTCAGACTTTTTGATTCATTATTTTTAAGTGGTTTTGTTCCAGTGCCAGATATAAGGGATAATTGTTGTTCAAACTGTGGTAGGGTAATAGATTTGGATTCTAATTTTTGCAAGTACTGTGGACACAAAATATAATAAATTGACTTCAAATAGGATACAGTCACAGAAGATTAATAATCAGAGTTTATAACTAATTCTAACAATTTTTCTTTTTAGCAAAACCACATTGGATGGAAATTAAAAAAGAAAAAGATAGAGGGTTTATTGATTCTCTGAAATTTTTATCCTTTCTTGTATTTGTCTATTTTCTCGACCAGTTTCATTAATTCTTTTTGCAGCTTTTCCTTTTGCTTCTTGTCACTCTCAGTGAACATTCCTTCACTCTCTTTCCTTCGCAGCTCTTCGATCTGCATTCTAATTTCAACAAAGCGTTTCTGTATTTCCTCTAGCTTCTCTAACTCTTTGGGTGAAACCACTGTCTCAAGAGGAACTTTGGAGAGAAAGAGTCTGGCATATATGTAGTCCTTTTGAACCTTGTCATACTTGTACTCGATTTTGAGCCTCTTTGCGGTGTACTCATCATAGTCTAGTTCGCCCGAGTCGTGTTTAGATTTTAGTTCTTCAAGCTTGGCTCCGTACTTGTTCACTTCTTTCTGCAATTTCTCTCTTCTGCGGCTCAAATCCGAGACCTTTTGCTCATGAAGTTTACTCACTCTATCCAAGTCTATCACTGAACCCAGAACAGGGGGAAATGTCTCCCTGAACTGGCCCACTTCACCCTTCCAGACTTCAAGCTGCTTACGATGCTGCTGCTCAATCAGGGTCAGGAACTTGTGCAGTTTGCCTCTGATCCAGAGTTCTTCGTCTACTCCGATGTCGCTGGTGATACAGGTTGCGGTGAGCAGTTCGCTCTCTTCTCGTATAAAGGTTCCGAATTCGGTGCCTAGTCTTTTTAGTCCTCCCACTTTCATTTCTTCCAAGAATGACTTTATTGCTGACATGAATCCTGAAACTAGGGCGACATCCTGTTCCATCGATACAAAGTCGAAGGCCCATAGAAGAGTACCGGTATTATTATGATCCACGATGATGTGTTCAAGACTTCGCAAAGCGTTTCTGGGAATCATTCTTCTCTTATTCGCCCTGTAGCCGCCAGCACCAACAGCCACAACAGAACCTAGAGCAATTAGAAGTAGATACTCTCGGTATCTTCCCTGATTTTGATAATAATTGTTAAAAGTGGTCATTGTAAAGAAGGTACCTAGAAGGGCGCTCAGGGCGGTCTGGGGGGCAGTCTGGTAAGTTATACTGATATTTGCAGTGAAGCTTACGGTGCTAAACCAAGTGGATGAAACATCAAAACTCAAGGGATTACGCGAAAGATTCTCAGTAGTGTACCACCATCCACTCCCTTGACCAATGTCTGTAACAGATGTTCCGTTTATTGCAAGACCTATATCAATCGGTGAGGGGTATTGCTGAGAGGGAGGAGTGGCGTTCAAATAAAGCTTTAAGCACAGGTCGAAGGTATCATTTTTATAGACAGGATCAGTATTATTGATAAGTAAAGGTTCTCCAGTAGTAATATTTAAAACAAGCCACCAGGCAGGACCAGCGTCCCCATTAGGGATGTGGGAGTCAACATCGTAGAACCATAATAATTCTGCGGTAGTTTGAGGATTAGTTATGTTCTGGGTTATGCCCACAAAGTAGGTATTATCCGCTGTTATATTAACGTCGGTATCGAGAAATAGATAATCACCGGGACCTACTAGAGAGAAGGCTTAACTCTAAAGATCCACCCGTAACTGGTTGATCGTATGCAATATAGAGTGTCTCATTGGGTATTAAACCAAGAGAAGGATGATTTGTTGCATTTAAAATGTATATATTAACATAGGCACTCTCGTTAAAGGGGTACTTGATAATAAGTGCGCTTATCGTATCAAAGTAAACTCTTTGTCCGGGTGTTAAGGTAAAACCCATAGCTCCAATTGAAAGCATCTCTGATCCTAAGATTAGGGGAACGGCTTGGTCCGCGTAGTCTTCTATCACCTTCTCATGGGTTGATGCGGTAATATTCGTGAGAGTTATATTTAGTGAAGAAAGGGTCCAATCTGGGGGGCGGTATTGTGTTAGATCATGGTAAGTATCAGAATCTAGGGTTATCACAGTAACATCTTTTGTCGAAATGACTGATTCATAGACATATCCGTCGGCTGTAAAACAATGCAGGAATTGGTTAGGGAAACTGTAGGAATAAAGTAATCCACTGATTGTTAATCCGGTTAGGGGAAGCATTAGGAGGATGCAAATGATTAAAGCTTTTTTCTTGTTCAAGCTCATTCGGATTCCCCCGAATCTTATTAATATTATAATCGAATAATGTTTAATAAACTTTTTAATAGGGCAAAAATAGGAGGATGACACGAGATTTCCGCAAAGTTCAATGATCAGCAAGCATATTCAGTTAACAAAAAAAATAAAGCAGTTAGAAAATTTATTACTTCTAAATCCTTGTTATCCCGTTTAAAAAAGTCAATCCATAATCCAGATTATTCTTGCATGAGAGTGGTCTTATGTCCCACGAATGAGGGATATGGCCACGCCATGAGAGCTAGTGCAATAGCGTCAAGACTGGTTAGAATGAATAACAAAGAATGCCTTGTGTTCAGCGACAAGAAAAAGGTGAGAAGGCTTTCTGATCTCAATTTAATGTATAATAGTGGGCTTCATGGAGTGAATTACGTATATAGGAAGAATGGGGATCTTAACACAATCCAAACTGTTTTGAGATTACTATATGATGGATTAAATTTCCCTCTTGATTTCTTAAAGACTTTAATTATGGGTATGGAATACGATGTGTTGGTAAATGATTATAATCCACATCTTTCATATGTACCGGGAATGAGAACTATTAACATCTCTCACTATTTACCTTACAAGTATAAGTGGCATGATTTGAGAATGCGTTTCTACACGAACATAATAGAAACTCCTATAGTGTTTGCGGAGCGTACCCGCTCCTTTCTAAAAATTTCTGAGAGTTTCATCATGGATTTCAGACCAGAACTGGTAGACTGCGAAAAAGTTTTTCCTCCGATAGTCAAAGATGTGACGAGGTCTAAATCTGAGATTAGAAGGGAATTAGGATTAAGCAAGAGAGATCGTTTAATAATAGTATTGGGCAGACCTTACGAAGACAAAAAGAAAGATAGAAATAATGACTTTCGTATTTACCGAAGATTGGCATTTGAGCATCCATATATCTTTTTCCTAGTAGTTTTGCCAGTTCAGGATTCTAGAGAAATTGGAGATGAAGCATCCAGAAACTTGAAATTTGCTGGTTACATTCCGGATATTCATAATTATATCAATGCTTCAAACTTAATTATTGCCAGAAGCGGATTCGGCACCATCTCGGAAACCATAATTTACGGGGTACCCATGATAACCTTCCAAGCAAAATCCCACATGGAAAAGAGGAAAAACGCAACCCTGGTCCAAGACTACGGCTATGGAAAAATTGCGGAAAATCTGGAAAAAGACATAGTAAACATGATAGAAGAATCAGACCACAGTAGCAATGAGATGTTAAAATTGGGGAATGGACTAGACTATTTCATGGAAATTTTGAGTGGAAATTACTTTTAACAAGTTTAATCCAAATTTCTTCAACATAACAACTTACAGGGAAGTATAGTTAGGGGAAGAAAATGAGTTTTGTAATCTTAAAGATGTGTGGAAGCACAAATAGAAACAGTTATTAAAGTGAACATCCCTATTTTTTTAAATATTACTCTGCATGGGGGATCTGAATGAGAAAGTCGTCAATCGTGGCACTCATCATTCTTAGTTCCATTCTAATTGTAGGTGTTTATGGTGTTGTTACTACAACGCCTACAGAGTTCGCTTATGGAGACATGGACGTTCCAGTCTTGACTTCTATTTACCACGGTGAGTTAGGGAATATTTCAGATATTCAATATCCAATCTTTTTGGGGTCTAATAGTTACGAGTGGTTAAATGTATTCCCGGTTTTTAGTGAAGGAAAGTCCGGTTTTATGGTTCCAGGCGCCTATGTTGGCTATCTTACTCTTGGCCTAATTTCTTCTGAACCAGTTAACATTTCAATCTATAAAACGGAAGACTTCATAGCCAATCTTTTCTGGGATGTTCCCCCCTACTTTTCGGCTAGCAATGTAACTAAGCTCCAAGCTTTTGTGCCTTACCCTGATGGTTTGTCTGCAACAATTACTAAGATTCTTTTAGATAATCAGTTATTTCCTTCGCAATCACTTACAGCTACTACCGCCTCATCCTTTGTCGTTTCTATTGAGAATGGGGGAAGTGCTGATGCGATAGTTGCTTTGAATCCCCTTGTGTCAGGTTTGCAGATTGTTCAGAACCCACTGTATCTATTATTCTGGGCGCTCCTCCTCTTCTCGAGTATTTTCATTATTCTCACACTGCTAAGTGAAGCGGTTCCAGAAGTGACCAGTGAAGACATCTATGAAAGGAATATTATAAGAAGCGGCTTTAAGATTGCTCTTCGTGAGCCTATACGAATTGTTCTCCCCTTTATTGTGTGCCTTATTCCTATTATGTTCCTTTTTCTATACAACATTTGGACATTGGGTACGTCTCTTGCGAAGTTACAAACTATGGTGTTCACGTTTTCGGGAGGTATTATGAGTTCAATTATGATACCTTTTCCCTTCGATGTCTTAACAGTAGTTAGTCCATTCTTGTTTTTCATACCCTTGTTTCTCGTAGCTCACTTTGTTGTTTATTCTTTTATGAGCCCGGTTTACTTTGAAGCCACAGGTGAGGAAAAGAGAAGGTTAGAGATGTGGTTTAATCCCTATCTTCTAATAAGTCTTATACTTTCAGTTATCGTGCTTTATGCTGACTTTCTAGTTTTTTCCAGTCTTGCAGAAACTTCTTCCTACATTGAAATATACAATTTCGGAATCATAGCCTTAGCTCTGGTTATTATCATCCCACCGGTAATTTTCGCCCTCTCCTTTAGTTATACGCTGAGAGCCGTTTCCGCCTCGGCTGACCGTGATAATAGAAATCCTGGAGAAATAGTTAAGAGAATGTGGCGATCCAAAACCAATTTATTTAAAATACATATAGTGAGCTTTTTCCTTCTTATCCCAGGTCTTGTTCTGGGTCTCATCGGTGCTACCCTGCTTAATCCTTTTAGTTATCCTTTGGGCTATTTCTATTCTCCAATTGTCGAAAGCAGTATGCCGATTCTTGTTCTCTCAGGCTCCCTAATTTTCAGCATTCTCATCAGCCTCTTCTTCACACTACCCCCTATACTTCACACGCTGCTCTACTTTAGACTAAAAAAGGAATCACCAGAAGAACAAAAGTGGTAGAAATTAGGTAAAGTTGCAGACTTCAAATTAAAAGAGGTTACTTGCTGAAAGACAAGCGATATTATCTCCACCACTGTGTAACTATGTAAAAAAAAGTAAAAATGGTAGGTTTTAAAAAAACCACCCATAATTGTACTCTTTTTTTAATTATTTTTTGCTTCTGTTATTCTCCAGCCTGCACTTTTGCAAATCCGGCAAGTATCCGCTCCGTGAATTTGGGATAGTATTCGTTGTAGATTTTTTGAATATTGGGTTCGGGCATTCTTACTTCAAGTATTTTTATCATTGAGTCAACAGCTACTTCTATTCCGCTGTAGCAGTTGGTTCCACAGCTGGTCAATATGGCTGCTCCCACAGAGGTGGATTCGGCTAATTGGGGTATTACAACTTTCTTTCCCACGATGTCTGCCTGTATCTGTCTCCAGAGAGGAGAGCGGGCTCCACCACCGTCTATGCGTAACTCGTCAATTTTCACCCCGATTCCGGCCATCATGTCCAAGTATAAACGCATCCCATAAGCAGTTCCTTCCATAATGGCCCTTGCCACATGTCTTCTGGTGTGTGCAAAAGAAAGGTTTGCAATTTCTCCTCTGGAAAACATGAATAGAGGAATTACAAAAAGTCCCGCTGCTCCCGGTTCCACAGTTTCTGCCTGGTCTTCAATTATAGCATAGGGGTCTATTCCCATGCTTTTGGCCAAAGCTTTTTCCTGATGACAGAACTCGTCGCGGAACCATTTCAGAATGGCTCCCGTACCGGGCAAGACTCCCTCCAGAATCCAGCGGCCTTTTAAAACGTGAGGCAGCGTGTACATAATATTCAGTGGATCATAGATGGGTTTTTCCAGATTTGCGTCTAGGAAGGTTCCGGTTCCAGTTGTAGCCTTTGCCACACCCTCTTTGATTGCTCCCACACCTAAGCTGGCACATTGCTGATCTCCTCCACCCACTACCACCGGGGTTCCAGCAGCTAAACCGGTGTGGTCTGCAGCTTCTTTGGCCACCTCGCCAATGATGGTTCCCGCTTGGTAGAGATCCGGCCACATATCCACGGGAACTCCGAAATCTTCTGCCATTTCATCAGACCATTTTAAGGTTTCAGGATCCAGTATACCGTATATGGAATTCGAGTAGTCTGAACCATAAATTCCGGTGAGCTTGAAGTATATGTAAGAGTCAGTGCTCACAAATTTGTGTGTTTTTTCAAAGATTTCGGGATAATTGTCTTTAATCCAGTAAATCTTCTGAATAAGATTCGAAGTTTGAAACCGACTTATAATCTGGTTCGCATATGATTTCTGACCCCCCTTTTCTTTCGCAGCCTTGTATGAGGGGGATTCCCTTGCATCCATCCAGGTAAGCGCAGGATAGAGAATTTCACCATTTTTGTCCACTGGACTTATGGCTGCTCTCTGGGTGCAAACGCCGAGCCCTACGATGTCTTTGGGTTTTATTCTTGCCCGTCTTATTGCTTCTCTCATGGTTTCTCCTGAGGTTCTCCACCAATCCATTGGATCTTGTTCTGATTGTTGAGGGACTTCGGCCTTCGTTGGGTATTCGGTGTAGGATGTGCC
>DXJA01000162.1 GCA_019056875.1 Candidatus Jordarchaeum madagascarense | reverse complement strand
CTAGATTACTGGTTAGGGGACAAGATAGATTCAGACAATGCCACTTTCTGGGTAGAAATAGACCACATACCTGCAAGCCCTGAAACAGTGGATATTTACATCTATTATGGGAAAACCGATGCTTCAACAACAAGTAATGGGACTGATACTTTTATTCTGTTTGACCATTTTGATGACGGTAACATAGATGCTATGTGGACCAGTGTCGGAACTCTTTCAGAATCAGGAACTTCAATTATCGCTTCCGGTGGTGCAAGCTGGATATATAGCGGAAGCTCAAATCTGGAAAACAGAAGAATTGTTAGCAGATGCGAAGTGGTAGCCGGAAAAACCATGGATATGTACAATTTTCTCATAACTAGTTATACTCCATTCTTTTCTGAGACTAATTATGGTTGGAGAGACCATTGTTGTGATGATCAATCCAATTCAACGTATTTTATAGCTCATCAGAAAGGGGCTGGGCAAAGTTCTTGGACTGCAACAATTCCGCAAAGTTCGGGAACAACATATCATAACTATGAAATCATAAGGAAGTCTGCGGGAACTGAATGGTTAATAGATGGAATAAGCTATAGGACCGACGATTTTGACCCGAATGTAAATGAATACATCATCCCCCTTAGAACATGGGGACCAAGTAGCAGTTACCAGATAGAATGCGATTGGGTTTTCGTAGCTAAATGGGCTGAACCCGAACCAAACCACGAAAGCTGGGGAATCGAGGAACAAAGTGATTATCTGCTGGTAGGCTACATGTACGGGTGGAATCTTGATGAAACTTCGTTGCAAGGCGGAATACTTGTACCCTGCAAAGATTCGTATTACGGCTATTATTATTGGATCCAACCCACCGCGTCACAGGTAACAATCACCTTTGAAGCGAACCAGACATTTATGTACAACGGTATAAACATTGTTTCCGGAAACGAACCATTCACGATATTCGGCGGTGATCAAACTCTTATACAAAGCGGAGACACCTTCAAATTTACCCCTCTGAAACAATATTCTAATGTTACTGATGCACTGAATAGTTCCACGAAAGCGGTTAACCAAGCTCCCGAAGGATATCCCACTATGGGGTTTGAAAATGGATTCACATCTATTGAAAAACCCACTTCACTAAACGCCTCTGACGATGATTATTATCATCAGAGTTTATCTGCTAGCATTCTAAAAGATTGGGCAGCAGTATACCTCAAAGGATACATTAATCCCGCTGATTACGACTTGAATTTAACTGATTGGAGATGTTATAAAATAGATTTAAAGTACGAGGGACATGCTAAAGCTTCAGGGGACTATAATGAATATAACACTGGGTTTCAGTGCTTTTGTTGGGGTTACTGGGATCCAGGAACGTGGTGGTGGGATGGCTCCAATATTCCAATGAATGACACTGACCAATTTAGAGGTAAGCTTTTTGAATGGAGCGGCGCAGACTTCACCGACAAAGTAGGTCTAGGCGTGAGGGCTTACTGTGATCGAGATATTTTTACCTCAAAGATTGAAATGTGGAGCGACCACTTTTACGGTACATGCTACTACGAATCAAGATACTCCTCTCTTCTATATGATGCGATCCCATTTAACACGAACAGCGAACCCTACTTATTAATCAAATATAGAACTTCAGATGAATCAACTTGGAATCTATACTTAACAAGCGGCGACAACAAAACAGCAAAAACCATACCGCTTTCCCCTTCACCTAATAATTGGAATGAAACCGCTATCCTCATCGAAGATGGTAACGTCTACGACGGTTTCTACTTGAACTCTTCAAATTGGGACCAATGGATCGAATTTGACTACATTTTAGCCGGTCACAGAATAGAAGTGAACAGCCTTTACCCGAACGGCTTACCCAACCTCACCGTGTCTGCTAATCCAAGCCAGCCAATAAATGAAACCAATCCCCTAAACATAAGCGGAACCATAAGAGAAATGGACTATTACTACAACCCAACTTCAAACCTATACTGCACACTCGAAATCCTGAAAGAAGGAGAACATTGGAATAATTACACGGTAAACGACGCTTTCCAACTTTCGTTCACTTTTCTGCTTGACGGGCTTTACACGGTTAAAATAGAACCCCACTGGGAACATCCCACCAACTACGATGTGGAACTCAACTTCTCTATCTCAGATGGCAAGCTAAACAACGTGTACTACGACCAACAGGCACCAAGCGTTGAAATCAACCAACCCACCAGCGATGAAGACATCATTGACTATGGTGTTGTCTGGATTAACGGAACATACAGTGACACGCAAAACCCGGTAACATGGATAATTATTAATGACACCCGCTTCGCACCAGTGGAACCAGCAGAACACCCCCACAGCAATTCCGGTACCTTCGGCTTCATGGCCCCATACATCATAATGAGTGAATTCGACATCGAGATTACAGCCCAAGACCGGTGGGGAAACATCAACACAGCGATTAGGCATGTCAACGTGACAGACCAAGACGAACCCACACTCAATATCACTTGGCCCGACAGCAATGATCAAATTATCTTTAGTGAGGGTACGATTTGTGGAACTTATAACGCTACAGGAAGCTTGGTCAAAAACATAACCATAAACGACACCCGATTCACCCTAGTGAGTCCAGAACCCAATGAGGAGGGATTCTATCCAGAAACTGGCATTTTCGTCTTCAAAGCTACAGGTATACAGCAGGACGAAAACATTAGTGTGCAGATCAAAATCGAGGATCAAGCTAAAAATGAAAACTCGACAAGCAGGACCGCAACTGTGGTAGCATGTAAAGAGGACACCTTTACTGTTAAAGCCTACGCAGATGAGGACCAAACGTTGACAGCAAAAATCTGGACAAAAAACGAAGATACACTTCAACCTCTGATAGTGCTAGTTCACGGAGTAAGTGGTAGTATCACGCAATGGGAGACTTCTTTTGTGTACATGGTTCTAACACTTTTAAACTCGGGTTACACAGTGGTAGCATATGATCAAAGAATCGGGACTAGAGTTGGTGAAAAAATTGATAGCTTTGAATACCTGATGCACGACCTTCGCCTTGTAATTCAAGGAGCAGATGAACTGTACGGCGAGAACGGCGAGAGGGACGAATGGATTGACATATCCAAGATTGGCTTGGTTGGGCACAGCTTAGGTTCTTGGGTGGTAACAATGGCTGGTGTCTATCCATTAAATTATCTCGGTGAGTATCAAAACAATCTAAGAATAATCGTATCAGGAAACGGGCCGGCTAACCTATACGACGCCTTAACATGGCTGTTTTTATGACAAGTTGGTCGTCCTGGTTCATGGAGTATTATGTTACTAATTTGCCTGAAATAATTGCTGCGGGGTTCATTAGTCCTATAGGCCCGGGAAAAACTGTAGTGGATGCTATTTCATCGTGGGATTGGATCGACTTCATTCCAATGTCCGTAGCCTACGTGGTTATCTCGCAGGTAGGCGATGATATATGTCCTCAGGACCGCTTTGGGTACGATCCCATATTTGAGTCTGTGTTGACGTCTCTACAGCCTTTTCCTTCCGTTCGTTACTCTAATATTTACAAGGCTAACTTTTTAAAACTTTTTTACGACTTCAAGTATAGCTCCTATTTTGCGCCAATATTTGGTATGTATTCTTGGTGGATGTGGGTTGACCACGCATGGGCTTATGGAAATCACGGTTTTCAAGATGCTACGCCTCACTACTGTTGGCAGTCCTTTTCAGCCATTCTTTATACACTTATACCCATAAACTGGCATATGAAAGGATACTAAAAGGAAACCCTTAACTGGTGTCGCCCCCAATTTCTTTTTTTTATTATATGAATGATGTAAATTGAGGTACACTTGTACTAACATGAGAGATTCATTTGTTCCGATAATAATTTTTTAATTGCAGGTAAATTGTTTATCAAATATTGAAAATTATGGAGTGAAACTAACAGAACCTATAAAAGTAATATGAAGCAATTGTGGAGACTTGCTCTTATTGGAAACTTGACCTAAATAAACTCGTAAGCACCTGATAGTTCATTTAGAAGTTAGGATTAGAGTGGTATTTTTAATAGTGTTTACACTCACATAAACGAAAACGACTCTATCAAAAAACTACTTTAAATACCTGAAGAGAACTCTAGAAGTCTGGAGTGCAAAATTCTAAAATTAATTTGATTTGCGATTATTATTCTTATGACTATTTTAAAAAAATATTGGAATGGGTAGTGTATTTTTTATCTTTTATACTCTAATTGATTCTCTTCTGCCTTCCTTCCCTCTTTCTTCTTCTCTAGGGCTAGGTGGACAACTATGAGTTCTCCAAATATTAGTAAAAATGCAGACATCAACATATGTAAGCCGAAGAATAACTCAGGAGGTTTTTGAAAAAATAGTATTATACTGATTATAATGCATATTACTCCGCCTAACAACCCGATGTACCACCCCCACTTCTTCATTCGGAAATAGCCAATGCCAACAGGAAGATGCACGAGCGGAAGAATAAGATACACCCAAGCCACAGATATTTCAGCCTCAGACCGAATCAGGCTCCTAACTGCTTCAAACTTGAAGATAGGATCTTCAAGAGGGTAATTGAACACCTCATGTCCATAGTGATAAACTTCGGAGAAATTGTACAAATAGATAAAGCTGCTATTATACAAGATTGTCATTCCCAGCAGGAATCCCACCATTCCAATAATCAGAAAGCCTATAGCAAATATAAACTTCTTTTTTCCACTCGAATTCATATCCACACTCACCAAGAAATAAATGAGGTCAGCTATTTCTACCCCAATAGGGGTATTGTAGAGAATTTCTCGAACCCATTCTATTATTAGATTATTATTCTCATATTAATTATCCTTATTATTTGTGCAAAACTCTAAACAAACTCTAAAATAAGTTAATTGTCTTAAAAAAAGAGCTCGCGTTGCTCTTTTTATTATTTTAATTTTAAGGTTTAATTTTTCGAGGACTACTCTACGCCCTCATTAGTGGATTTTATAAAAACAGTAGCAGTATTCAGAAGCATACAAGCAACAGTCATCGAACACTGGCTAGACCTTATTCCACAAAAAGAAGAACCCCAACACCTTCTCACAATCAGAAAAGGAGATTAAACCAAAAAATAAATTATGGTAGGGGCTCTTAATCTCGCAAAAAGCGGTAAATGAAGAGGAGGGTTCCATTACTTTAATTAATATTCCCGCTAAAAATGATAACACCCCAAATTAGGAAGACTTTGCTCGCTTCGTTAAATTCCATTTATTCAGGTGCTATGCTACTCTAAGGCGAGGAATTATTTCACCGAATATCGTTTCAAATTCACTGAAAGCTTATCCACCATTCACTTCTATTCCTTATTCAATTAGATTAATCCTATTTTTTCGGTTTCGGCTTTTTCTTGTTTTGCCTTCTTCCCTTTTTACCCATAGAAATCACCCCCGTATCCATTTTTCTCCTATTCCTCTAATTCACTTACATACCCACACCTTTTTTCGCTCTTCATCGTACCCACATACAGTCATTACCCATACAATCAGTTTTGTATTCCAAGTTTAAGTACTGAAATCAACATTAAGATTGGACAAATCATTTTTTCCATTTCGTCAGTAATCTCTTAACAGTGTCATGTTACCATTGAATATGGTCTAAAATCTATTTAAAAGTTAGTTTTTATATGATTATTTGAACTATATTTTGAAGTAGAGAAGTGAAAGGAATTAAACAATAAAATGGCTGACATATTTAACTTTTTATAATAATATTCGTAAAAAAGAAAAATCTCTATACCGAACACCTATCCCCTAGCACTTAACAAGAACTAGTTGGTTTCCTCTTATCTCTATTCAAATAAACTAGATTATTTACTGATTAAAAAAAATCAGCTCTTTTTTCCAAAGAGGATAGGGACTAGCGTCGCTTAAATGCTTGCAAGAAAGGTTTATAATGGAAGGTTATCTTTTTTCCTTAATACAAGCTTAACTAACTTTACTAATGCTGTACAGTATTTGCTGGTTATGGAAAGGAGGGCTTGAGAATAATCGAGATTAAGAACTGGCACAGCATGCCAACAGAAGAAGTTATAAAACTTCTGGAAACCAGACCCCAAGGATTAACCAAGGAGGAGGTCTCCAGAAGGCGGGAAACATACGGACCAAACAAAATCGAGGACGTAAAAAAACTATCTCCCATCAGACTGTTCCTCAGACAGTTCCAGAACGCCCTAAACTACATTCTAGCCCTGGCTGCAGCAATCTCAATCATCGGAGACCACATCATAGACGCAATAGTAATCCTAATTATAATCGCCATAAACGCCATTCTAGGTTTTGTCCAGGAATACCGCTCCGAGAAAACCCTTGAAGCTCTTAAACAGTTATCCGCACCCCAAACCTCCGTGTTAAGAGATAACAAAGAACGAAAAGTAAACACCGAGGATCTCGTCCCAGGGGACATAGTGGTTCTCACCACCGGAGATATTGTACCCGCGGACATGCATATCCTCACCTCAACAAGGCTACGTGCGGAGCAAGCCATGCTTACAGGCGAACCAGGCTCCGAGGAGAAACTCACCGGGGAGCTACCCGAAAACACTCCTCTGGTAGACCGGCGAAACATGCTCTACTCCGGGACCACCATCACTGGGGGGAGAGGCTCCGGAATCGTGGTAGCCATCGGCATGAACACCGAAATGGGGAAAATCGCCAAGGAAATCTCGGAGGCGGGCGAAGAAAAAACACCCCTCCAGAAGAGAATATCAAGCCTAGCAATTTACCTCGCAATCCTCGCTCTAATATTTGCAACCAGTCAGGGAATCTTGGCGTTTTTAAGAGGCATCCCTACATATGACGCCCTCATGTTTGCATTAGCCTCAGCAATATCAAGTATTCCCGAAGGACTCCTCGCGGTTATCACCCTAGTTCTCGTAGTCGGCGTAAGGACAATGGCCAAGAGGAACGCCATCATCCGCAAACTACAGGCCGTGGAGACCCTAGGCTCCGCAACGGTGATATGCACCGACAAGACTGGGACACTAACCAAAAACGAAATGACGGCACGCGCCCTATACCTAAACGGCGAAACTATAGAAATCACGGGTGAGGGATACGCACCGGTAGGCGACTTCCGAAAAGACGGAGCCATAGTAAACCCCAAGGAGCACCCCCACCTCCAACTGTTTCTGAGAGCCATGGCGCTGTGCAACGACGCCCACCTAGTTTTAGAGGATGGACATTACTCCATATTCGGCGACCCCACCGAAGGAGCACTAGTGGTGGCCGCAGCCAAAGGAGGAGTCAACAAGGAGAAGGAAGAAAAAGAAACCCCACGCATAGATGAAATCCCCTTCGAATCCGAAAGAGCCTGTATGACCACTGTCCACCAGCTGACAGACGAGGAAAGATACGTCTACACCAAGGGAGCCCCGGAACGAATAATTCGCCTCTGTAACGAGATCTACATCAACGGCGAAGTTGTGGAGCTAACCGACGAA
Organism: Candidatus Jordarchaeum madagascarense; assembly: GCA_019056875.1. Lineage (GTDB taxonomy): Archaea > Asgardarchaeota > Jordiarchaeia > Jordiarchaeales > Jordiarchaeaceae > Jordiarchaeum > Jordiarchaeum madagascariense. The sequence continues at coordinate 1,667 of DXJA01000162.1, read as the reverse complement.
CTGCGAAACCAAGTGTTGGAGGAAAGCCACGAACTTGCAGCCAAGGGTTACCGGGTTCTGGGAGGAGCCTACAGGGTTGTGGAGTACTCAAAATACCGCCTAGTCCCAGACGAGTGCGGCAAAGACCTAGTTTTCCTAGGCCTGGTGGGAATAGTTGATCCCCCCCGGAAAGAGGTCATAGAAGCAGTTGCGAAGTGCAAAAGTGCCGGAATCAGAGTGGTAATGATTACCGGAGACCACCGAGAAACCGCAAGGACCATTGCGGAAGAAGTAGGAATAATGACCAAGAAAGACCTAATCCTAGAGGGAAGAGAACTAGACAACATTTCTGAAAAAGAATTCGAAAAAATAGTGGAGTCCGTTAGAGTTTTTGCCCGAACCGAGCCCCGCCACAAGCTCAGAATCGTCAAGGCATTAAAGGCTAAGGGCCACATAGTTGCTATGACCGGTGACGGCATAAATGACGCTCCTGCTTTGAAGGAGGCAGATGTTGGTATTGCTATGGGTATTACGGGTACTCAGATTGCTAAGGAGATTTCGGATATGGTTTTGACTGATGATAACTTTGCTTCCATAGTGGCGGCGGTTGAGGAGGGGCGGACAACTTTCAATAATATGAGAAAAGTGGTTACGTACCTGTTAACCACTAATGTGGCGGAGGACATAGTATTGTTCTCTGCTCTTGTTCTGGGGTTTCCTCTGCCCTTTTTGCCTTTGCAGATTCTGTGGATTAACCTGGTGACTGATGGTGTTTGCGATAAGACTCTGGCGGTTGAGCCAAGGGATCGGGATGTTCTTAAGGAGCCGCCTCGGCCCCCTAAAGAGAGGATTATTACTAGGGGGGTGATGTATCGGCTGATATTCTTAGCCTCGATTATGACTATGGGAACATTGTTTGTCTACCATTTTTCTATTCAGTCCTTGGGACCATTGGTGTTTATTTATGGTTACAATGAGCCACGAACCATGACCTTTTATACTATTGTTTTCTTCCAGCTTTTCAACGCTTTGAATGTGAGGTCCCGTGAGTATTCCCTGTTTAAGATTGGATTTTTCTTGAACAAGTACTTGGTTCTAGGACTGGTTCTTTCGTTTGTATTGAACATCTCCATTGCTTACGTTCCGTTTTTCCAGCAACTCTTTCAAATTATGCCGTTGCCGGTCCATGAATGGCTCGTCGTACTTCTGGTCAGTAGTAGCGCTCTAATAATAGAAGAGATAAGAAAAGCATTAGCCCCCAAACTATTCAATAGGTGAGGCTGATGACTGTTCCTGAAAAAGCAGATAAATGAGATTACCTTTAAAGATTCCTCATTTTTCTATACTTTTTCGGTGCTTGAAGATCATTCGGTCGGAATGTTTCTCTCTTTTTGAAAAAGAAATTTGGTGTGTATTTAGCTCACGGAGACTGTTCTGGCGTTATACTCTCTTTTTTTTGGGAGGGGCGGGGTTTTTAAGGCGACTTTAGATATAGATTTTTACCCCCCCCCCCCCCTCCCCAACACGTTTGGTCTCGGTTTTTTTTTTTGACCCGAGTATTGGGGAACCACACGAGCAAGGTTCGGGTATCGCAAAAGCTGAGCACCAGGGAGGGCCCCACCCACCACACACACAACGCGACCTGCGGGATCCGCGTAGGTCAGTAGGTCATGCGCAGTAGTACTAGG
>DXJA01000161.1 GCA_019056875.1 Candidatus Jordarchaeum madagascarense | reverse complement strand
TTTTTCCACGCATTAAACACGTTATAGAGACAACAATATCAAAAAAGAGAAGAGAACTCATTCCCACATCTATAAGAGAACTGGACAGTATTCTTTATGGGGGGTTAAGGAAAGGGACACTTAACCTTATCGAAGTGCCGGGTATGGGGTCAGAATACGTTTACCTTACACATACAATTACTACTAATTTTGTTCAACAAGGTTTTCCCTCATTTTTCGTTCCCCTACAAAGCGCTTCAACCAAATTAAGTATAGATTATGTTACATCCCTACACGGAATAAAGGAAAAAGATAGCATTATGTCTCAATTTCGAAAATATCTTTATTTCTTCAATTTCACAGACTCGACAGAAAAAACTCCATGGAATGAAATTCGTGTTTCGAAGGAGAGCATAGAGGATTTCTGTGAAGTCTTTAAGAAATCGGTATTAGAAATCACCGAGGAACTAGGTGCTGAAACCTTTTTGTGGTTCCTGGGCGTAGACACCATGGAGCGGATCTATGGAGAGGAAACCTTTAGAAGAACAATAGGAACCCTGGTTCTTGAAACAAGTTCTTTAAACGGAATCATTCTGGCATTAGCCAAGCACGGCATCAAATCCATGAACACTCTAACCCACCTGGCTTCAACGCACTTCATACTAGAAGACTTGGGAGCACCGATACTTTACGGGGCGTTTCCTAAAACAAAAATATGTGCCATGGTCATCGAACCAACAAATGGGACTCATAGAATAGGCCTGACCGCAATCGAATAAGCAAAAAGCAAGTTGAAAACAGGGGAACCATCCCGTTCTCTACAAAATAAAACATACGGTTGCTAAGCTCCTCCGAATTTATTTGATGTGTGGATTGTCCCGATAATTATAAATGTAAGTTATATTAATTATTTTAAAATACAGGAGTGGTGTTCTTGAAAGCCAAAATAAACGATTTCCAAATGTACTATGAAGATTTAGGTAAAGGCGTACCAGTAGTATTTATCCATGGAATGGGTGGAAACACCAAAGAGTGGGCTTCTATCATTCCTGAATTGTCGAAAGAGGTAAGGTGCATTGTTGTGGATCTAAGAGGCCACGGGCAGTCTGATAAGCTGGATCAACCATATACGATGTCCCTGTTTGCCAAAGATGTTGCAACTCTGTTAGACCACCTTGGCATACAAAGTGCTTACTTTTGTGGTTTTAGTATGGGGGGTTACGTGGTGCTAAGGGCGGCTTTGATTTATCCTGAAAAAGTTAGAGGTTTGGTCTTAGTAGATTCGGCTCCCAGTATCCCGGAGCATACGGTTAAGGTTTCTGGTGTATGGGCAGAAATTCTTTTGAGTAAGGGGTTAGAGGCCTTTCTGGATGCTCAGGTAGAAGACTCTTTTCATCCTATGTTTAGAAGAAGACATAAAGGCATTGTTGACGCTTTCCGGGAGAGCAAGCGTGCCTCGTCTTCTGAAACTGAAACTCCAGGACTTATACATAAGGGTTCAGAAACCGAGCCTATTGATTTTCGAAAAAGACTTAAAGAGATAAAGGCACCAACCCTGATAATCCATGCAGAAGATGATCGAATAGTTCCAGTAGAGTTGGCGGAATTTTTGCATAAGCAGATTCCAAACTCTGAGTTGGCAATTTTTCCATCCTGCGGTCACCAACTTGTTATGGAACGCCCCCAATTCTTTATTGACCTACTCTCATACTTCATGGAAAAAACGGAAAAAACTAGAGAAAAAAGCAAATAAAACTCATTTAAACACTAAAAATACAATCAAACTAGAGATTAGAATTTTAACATAAAGGTGAACTTTAGAGACTTTAGAAGGATAAAAGAAGCCACCAATTGCTAATTGATAGTTCTTAACACATTTTGGATAACCTACTCTAAGATTTTAGCAGATTGATAGAAATTTTTGTGAAGTAATATTAATTTGATTAGGGTGTGTGTCCTAGTTCCCTAGCCCTTGATTCGATGAACTCTGCAACTTTTTCTTCGCTGTATTTTTTCTCTTCTTGCTGCTTTTTCAAATGTTCTTTGATTTTGTTCAAAAGATTTTCCATGTTTAAGGGTTTAAGCAGGTAGCAGTCCGCGTCCCGGTTCACGGCTTCTATGGCATTCTGCATTGTGGGATAGCCCGTGATTATAATTTTAACCATTTTTGGTACAGTTTCTTTCATCAAGTTCAGGAGTTTTATTCCCTCAATGTCTGGGAGCCGAATGTCAATTAATGCCAGGTTGTAAAAATTGGTCTTGGATTTTTCGATTGCTTTGTTTCCGTTTTCCGCCGTGTCAATAATGTACCCTTCTTCCTCTAGGATGGTCGTTAGCACTTTTCTTATGCTTTCGTCATCATCGACAATAAGGATTCTTGCCGGTTCGCCCATTCTTTTACACCTCCTTCGATTTTTTTTGTTCGATTGGAAGTTTTACCGTAAAGATTGTGCCTTTTCTCAAACTGCTTTCTACTAAAATGTAGCCTCCATGCGCCTCCACTATACGTTTACAGATGGCTAAGCCAACCCCGAGTCCTTTCGCTTTCGTCGTAAAAAGGGGAGTCCAAATTTTGTCCATAATCTTCTTCTCTATTCCTAATCCGGTATCCGCAATGACGATTTCCAAGTATCCATTTGTTTCCCGACTTGCAATTATGAGTTCGCCGCCTTCAGGCATAGCTTCAATTGAGTTTTTGATGATATTGGTAAATGCTCTTTCCATTTTCTGAGGATCAACTTTTAACCTTGGTCCTCCCGTAGTTAAGTTAACTAAGCGTATATTTTCTGGAATTTCAACAAAAACTAAAGCATCTTCAATGATTTTCTTGGGGTTGGTCTCGGTTAGTTCCAGTTGTATTTCTCTTGAGTAGTCTAGAAGGTCGTTTATTATTTTATTAGAATATTCTATATCCTTTTCAATAAGCTCCAGAATCTCTCGTGTTTTCTCGTCTATTTCTGAGCCCAACTTTTTTTTCAGGTAATATGCGGCGCCGATGATGCCTGTTAACGGATTGCGAAGGTCGTGTCCCACCATGGTTGCTACTTCACCTATAGTAGCCAGTCTTTCGGATTTCAGAAGGGCTTCTTCCATCAGTTTCCGTTCAGTGATATCTTTCGTTATTCCCACAAAACCTATAGGATTCCCCGACGCATCTCGTATAACACCTGCAGATATTTCCGCTGGAAATTCACACCCATCTTTATCTAGCATCATATATTCAATATTTTTCGTTGACCCTTGCTCTAAAGTTTTAGACAAATTTTCTACCGCTCTTTTCCTATCATTTTCTGCCAAAAATGTAAAAACATTTTTACCAATCACTTCATCTCTTGATGAAAAACTATTAAGATCCAAGGTTGCTTGGTTACATTCAATTATATTTCCATTCAGGTCGGCAACTGTGATAGCGTCTGGAGATGAGAAGAGTATACTTCTAAGCTTCTCTTCGCTTTCTTTTAATTCTCTGGTTCGCTCTTCCACCATGTCCTCCAGGCGTTCCGCGTATACCTTCAACTCTTCCTCCATCCGCTTTCGCTCGGTAATGTCTCGAGTGAGACCAAATAGGACTTCCCGGTCGCCCCAGCGACCCCGTGTGACTTTTGTTTCGACTGGTATTTGAGTCCCATCCTTTGCCAGCAGAGGAATATGACACGAGTCCGTTTTTCCCGCGACTAAATCCGCGAAGATTGCTGCCACCTTGTCGCGTTGGTCAGGAGTATGCACATCAAGTACCTTCTTGTTTAAAAGCTCTTCCTCTGAGTAACCTAAACGTTTGGGCACCAATGGATTAAAGCTCAGAATACGGCCTTCAGAATCAAGTACAAACAAGAAATCCTGCAATGAATTGAACAATGTCTGCAGGTTTTTCTGGCTTTCCTGAAGCGCTTCCTCCGCGAGTTTGCGCTCAGTTATATCGTGGATAATTGTAACTATCTGCGTGACCTTCCCTTCCCGGAAAATGGGTATCTTTCGTGCTTCGGTTATGTATTTCTTGTCACCGATTTTGTTGTTTTCCAAAGTGATTAAAGTTTCTCCTGTGTCGAATACCTGTTGGTATTCATTATAAATAGTTTCGGGTAAGAAGGGAAAAGCCTCAAAAATTGTTTTACCTGTCACCACTGTTTCAAGATTCAATTCCTTGGCCCATTTTTCGAGAGCGGGGTTTACAAGGACAATTCGAAAGTCTTCGTCAATTACGTGTATCGCATCGCCTATCGAATTAAGTGTTGTACGATATTGTTCTTCTGATTCACGCAGTTGCATTTCAGCTCGCTTACGCTCGGTGATGTCCCTGATTACCCCGATGATTAGTTTAGGCTCCCCGTCTGCATCTTTGATCAGCGAAGCACTGATTTCAGCAGGATAGGAGTTCCCATTTTTTCTGAGTAAGGTATACTCCATATTCATTGTCTCACCAGTTTCTAAGGTCTCCATTACATGTTCCATCACACGCTGCTGCTCTTCAGGCTTAACAAGATCAAGAGTAGATTTTCCAATCAGCTCGTCCTCGCTATCCGCTCCGTACATTTTTAAACCTCGCTTATTAACCATGATAATTTTCGCGTTCAGGTCCGTGAGCACAATGGCGTCGGGAGAGGTGTCGACAAGGCTACGGTATCTTTCTTCTGATTCCCGCAGAGCCTCCTCCATCCGTTTCCGTTCTGTGATGTCCCTTGACATTCCAGTTATGGCTTTAGGCTTACCGTATGCGTCCAAGATTAGAGAAGCACTTGTTTCTGCAAGTAAAGTAGTTCCATCTTTTTTAACTAACTTATACTCCACATTCCGCATGTTACCCTTTTCAAAGATCTGCTGCATAATTTCTGTTGCACGTTGATGATCTTCTGGTGCAATAAACTCAAATCCGCCTGTCCCCACCATTTCCTCCTCTCTATCATAACCATGTAGCTTTAGAGCTTGCTTGTTAACTATAAGTATTTTCCCGTCTAAATCGGTGAGTACAATGGGATCGGGAGAAGTTTCAATAAGAGTGCGATACTTTTCTTCGCTCTCCCGTAGCGCCTCTTCAACCCGCTTGCGCTCAGTCATATCAATTACAGAAACAAATACCTTAGTCCACGATTCCTCATAGCCGGGAGCTATAGACCATTTCAAATGAATATGTTTTCTTTCTCCTCTCAGTGTCTTAGTTGGAGTTTCACTCTCAAACATGGTTTTACCTTCGGCGAGTGCAATTAGTTCTTCTTTGAACACATCTAGTGACTTTTTACCAAAAACTTGTTTTAGATAACTCAGAAGCTCTTCCTTACTTCCAGCTTGGTATAACTCTACAGTAGCTTCATTCACGTCAACCACTTTTACAATTGACGCGCAGTGAGCAACAGCACTTGGGTGATTCTCAAAATATATTCTAAAGTCTTTGACCTCCGAATACCGTAAATCATCAATAAAAGCCTTAATTCCAGAGAAGTCTTCCTCCCAAAGGGAAATCGGAGAATATTCGAAAAGACCGCGATACCGTTCCTCACTCCTCTGCAGCATTTCCTCTGCCTGCTTACGCTCGGTGATATCTATAATAATACCCCTCATGCCCGCAATTTTGTTCTCACGAATAATGGGACTGGAATGTATAATAACTGGGAAAGTGCTGCCATCTTTCCTCAGTGCTGTGTATTCATTAGCACCTAGCTGTTCTCCCTTCAATACCTTTAAGATATTTCTCGTAGCTCTTTCTCGATTCTCGGGAATTAACATTTGAAGCGCATTCAAGCCTTTGTCAAAATCTTCTTGAGTATAACCAAAAGAGTCAAATCCATAACGGTTCGCAAATATGACAGTAGCTCTTTCATCCACTTCAAAAACGGTTTGGGGCAATAAATCAACCAACTCTCTATATCTCTCCTCACTCTCCCGTAGCGCCTCCTCCGCACGCTCACGCTCAGCGATTTCTCGCAGAAGTTGCTCATTGACCTGTACTAGTTCAGCGGTACTCTTCTGCACCTGTTTTTCCAACTGTTCCCCATACTTCTGTAACTCCTCTTCCGTCCGTCTCAAGTTGGTAATATCCCTGAAGATTCCCTGTAAAGCTTCCCTGCCTTGAAACATCATAACACTCGCACTTATGGAAACCGGGACAATGGAACCGTCGCTTCTGATAACCTCAGCCTCAAAATCAACTATGTGTTTGGCTTCAACATATTTTCTGAATTTTTCTTGATAATATTGAACTTTACCCTGCGGATGTAATTGAGCCTGGTGCATGCCTATGATTTCCTTCTTGGGAATGCCCAGCAGTCTCTCCGCAGCTCTATTTGCATCTAAAATACGTCCAGACTCAACATCCGCAATGAATATGGCATCGTTGGATTCTTCGAACAAATTACGGTATTTTTCCCCGCCTTCCCGTAACTCTTCCTCTATACGTTTGCGCTCAAGAGCTCGCCCAATAATCTCCGAAGATACGCGGAGAAGCGAAAAATCATCATAATTCCACTGGCCAGTTTTAGTGACATTATCAAAGCCTATGAATCCGGCGAGGTCTCCCCCTATAAATAGAGGAGATGCCAGAACCGATTTGATGTCATGACCCCCAAGTGTTATTCTTTCAGCTTCTGCTTCTTCAGGCAGCTTTGAAACATCCTCGATATGGATAACCTCTCCTTTACGAAGTTTATTCATAAACCACTGGTATGTTTCGGGGGAGAGGTTCTGGAGATTATTGATTTGGGAGGGCACACCATCTGAGCACCACTCATGGGTGTTACCCACTTTTTTTTGATCTTTGCTTAAAAGAAAGAGGTAAGCGTGGTCAGCCCCACTCAAGAGTCCCATATCTGCGAGTGAATCATTAATGGCGTCATCAATTTGTGAAACGCCGACAAACCTGGAGGATATTCGGGAAACGGTTCTTTCAAATTCCAATCTACGCTTTAAGTCCTCATCCTTAGCCGTTTCAACTTCTTTCAAAACCCTCTCACTTCTCCGTAGAGTTTATTTCTGAAATTCGTTTTTCAAATTTCCCTTCCCTCAACTCGTTTATGTAATCTAGAAAATCGTAGCCTGCTTTTTCCTCGAATTTTAAATTAAGCTTAGAGTGTAAACTTTTCAGAATCAAATTCTCAAGGGTTACGGAAGAACTTCCAAGAATCTCCCGTAAAGCGTTCGCATAAATCTGAGCTTTTATAGGATTTTCCTCCCCCTTTGAAGAATAAGTTTTATTCGCATAGGTAATAATAATCTTCGCTGTCGCTTCTCCAAGAATCTGTTTTAAAACATTTTCCATTGTTTCTAGGATTAAATCATCAAAACTTTCCCCGCTAAAAGAATTTAAAGGGTTATCTCCAGGAGCCATATGTGAACTTCCCATTCTATTGTTTTTTTATAATCTTATTAAGTAATTGTTTATCAAATGATAGAAGGAAAGAATTTTAAATAAAATTTTCTTATGCCTTTCCGGATAAAAATGTTTTACAAGCGAATTAAAGAAGATGTTGATTATAAGTAACTAAAAGTTGAAAATAAGCCTCAGGAGTTCTGGTTAGACCTATAGGTAACAGCAAAGGGTTCCCAACTATGATCGAACTATTTGCCATTCCTGAAAAACTGCCATAATGCAACACGTGTTTTTAAAGAAAACATTTATATATAACTTAGAAATGCCGTTATGTAAAACTATGCATATCGATGATATGTTTTTGGGAAAAAAAGATCCACAAACCAGTATTCCCCAAAAGAACTTTTCCTTTTTAAATAAGGGGGCGTGGATACCAAAAAAGTAGGAGGTTGAATATGAGTAGCGACCTGAAACTGTCTCGAGGAGTCGGCACAAAAGTATTAGCCTTAATTTTAATCGCCAGCATAGCAATTGGAGGCAGCGCTCTATACTACGGGTGGTACGCTCCACAGCAACAACAGCAACAGCAAATGTATCTAAGCGCGATACTTGGTATACCCTTTGGGCAAATTAATATTCTCACTGCAGGAAGCCTAACTAACATTCTGGACACAACAAAAAATAAGTTTGAAGCAAAGAATTACTACTTAGTGAATGTGTATATTTCAGCTTACGGCTCAAGCACATGCGCTAATTACATAAAACAGGGAACCCCGTGCGATGTATTTTTTTCCGCTGACTACCAAGTGATTAGAGACGAGTTGTGCCCTATTCCCCTACCCGATAACCCTCTTATGAATTATGCCGATTGGTGGGTTAGCTTTGCAAGAAACGAACTCGTAATCATGTACAGTCCAACAACAACAATAGGAAGCATAATAAATGAAACAAACTGGTACAACCTACTCATCACGGGGCAAGGCACTTGGGCTAGATCCGATCCAGACGCAGATCCGTGTGGCCGCCGAGCACTTATCACACTAAACATATCCGACACTTATTATCCAGAACATTCAGCAGAATATCCCGGTTATCCTGGTCACGTGCTAGACTACGTTATGACCATGCCAGACCACATTATAGTGGTGGCTAAGGCGTTTGATATAGTAGCTGGTATGCAATCTGGGCAAATCGACGCGGGGTTCGAATATGAATCTATTGCACTACAGTACGGTTTACCGTATATTACACTCCCAGAGAATGTTAGTCTAGGAAATCCATCGGAGGATTACGACGCATGGTATTCGCAGTGGTCGATTGATACTGGGGAGAATGTTTTCTGGGGTTCGTCCATCAAATATGCTTTGACCATTCCGAACACCGCTCAGAATGTGGCTTTGGCTATCGAATTTACAAAATATGTATTGTCTCCAGAGGGACAGAGTATATTCACCGATGGAGGGCAACCAGTGATTGACCCACCGATAGCGGAGGGTAACCTAGCTAAAATTCCAAGTGCGATATTGAGTCTCTGCACCACCTAATAGGTGGACTCGACTCGAAAATAGGAGTTAGAATAAAAATCGGAAATCAAAGGGTGATGTAAATGGCAAAGTGGCGTAGACCCGGTGTCTACACCATTTTTCTTTTTATTTCGGGAATAACGTTTTTCATGATTTTTTTCTTATCCCCATTGGGGGCACTGGTTTATTCTATAATAAACCCGCTATACGCTGATCCCGCGCTTTATGAGAGACTTTATAACATATATTTCGCTCTGGGTCCAAGCGAGGCTTTTGAAGAGCTACTATTCATTGCTGGAAACCCTATTCTTCAATCGTTACAGAGTGAGGTCATCGTTAGTGCTATTAGGGTGAGTTTGATTACCTCGGCGTTGTCGAGTGTAATCTGCATTTCTTTTGGTACGCCGTTGGCGTATGTTTTGTCGAGGTATAATTTTTGGGGTAAGAAGGTTTTTGAAACTGCAGTGGAGTTACCTATGGTTCTTCCCCCAACTATTGCGGGGCTCAGTCTAATATTGTTCATGGGGCCTAATACGCCTCTAGGTAGCTTTCTCAGCGACAATGGTATTGACATAATTTTTACTTGGAGAGCGATTATTTTGGCTCAAATTTTCGTTTCTGGACCCTTTTTTATAAGGTCGGCTTCCACGGCATTTAGTGAAGTGCCTAGAAATCTGGAACTTGCGGCAAGGAATTTGGGGGCTTCTCCCATCAAATCTTTTTACACAGTTACTCTACCTCTTTCGGTCAAGGGTTTTTTTGGGGGTTGGGCGATGATGTGGGCGCGCGCGATGGGGGAGTTCGGAGCAACAATAATGGTTTCTGGTAATATACCGGAACAGAGTTATACTCTTACAACCGCCATCTACTTTTCGTTCTTTACTGGTGGAGTATTTCAATGCATTTCAGCCGCAGTGGTTTTGTTGATTGTTTCATTCCTAGTTTTGATTTCAGTCCGTTTATTACTGGGCAGGAGATGAACTGATAATATGGCTTTCTTAAAGGTGGAAGAGATAAATAAAACCTTCAAGGAATCTTTAAGCTTGAGAGAGAGGCTTTCGGATTCTAAGAGAGAAAACCCTGTTTTGAGAGGGATGAGTTTCGAGGCGAAAAAAGGAGAGCTACTTGTTATACTGGGTTCTACGGGTTGTGGAAAAAGCACCCTGCTACACATAATTTGTGGCTTAATCAGGCAGGATTCGGGGCACATCTACTTGGACGGAAAGTGTATAGACAATCTCCCCCCTGACAAGAGAGAAATTTGCTTGGTTTTTCAGGACTTCGCTCTTTTTCCCCATATGAATGTGGCTGACAACATTGCTTATGGTTTGGCTAAACGAAAATTAAAAAAGAGTGTTGTAATTGAACGCGTCAAAGAGATTTTGGAAAAGTTGGATTTGTATCCTCTCCGGTATCGCAAACCAGAAACTCTAAGTGGGGGTGAGAAGCAAAGAGTTGCGCTGGCAAGAGCCTTGGTTGTTCAACCCAAAATTTTGCTTTTTGATGAGCCTCTCAGCAACCTTGATGTCAATGTTAAAAAAAATGTAAGAAATGAGATATTGAGAATCCAGAGAGAGTATAAATTGACCTCCATTTATGTGACCCACGACCAATTTGAGGCAAGAGCTTTGGCTGATCGCGTAGCCGTGGTTCATAAGGGTAAAATAGAACAAATTGGAAAACCGGAGGACATTTTTTATAGGCCTAAAACTGAATTTATTGCCTCTTTCACTGAGGCGGAAAACATTCTCCAAGGCAAGGTTTTAGAGAACCATCCTCAAGAAGGAATTTCGGAGATAGTTGTGGGAGACACCAGAATCATTACAGCATTTGACTCAAAACTGTCGGTAGGCCAAGAAGTGAAATTAATGATAAGGCCAGAGGACATTATCGTAACCAAGGAGAGAATGGTAACCAGCGCCCGGAATGTCTTAGAAGGACGGGTATTTAGTGTTACACCTCACGGTTCTCTCTATAGGATAGAAATAGACTTAAAGGGTATACCAATAAGCTGTTTAATAACAAGAATTTCTAAGGAAGAACTCGAAATCAAATCTGGTTCGAAATTGTATGCTTTATTTAAAGCCTCGGCGATCCATTTGATTAAATAAAAATAGGTGGATATAATTTTAGTACACTTTAGTGTTTGCAGAATATTTCTACTGGGCACTTTTTACATTTACTTTTTCTGCAATAATCTTTTCCTATTCTGAGTAAGGCTGTTTCAAAGTTTGGAAAAGTATATCCCTCCATTCTGTTTTGGTCCCAGATTTTTAGAAGTTCTTCTAGAGCTGATTCGTTATTTATCTCTCTGATTAATCCCAGATTTTTGGCGGCTGCAATGGTGAGATTTTGAGGGAAGGGATTTGCCTTATCCCAAATTCCCCTGAGTTCTCTTAGAAAAATATTAACGGTTACATCTCCTATTCCCCTTCCGAGATTCTTCAACCTTTGTTCAAGGTTTCGAGAATTGGCTGATTCTTCGTGTAGGAAGTTCAAATCTCCTTTATAGCCCTTCTTCAGGTTGCCCATAACTTCCAAAAACTTGTCAGCGGTTTTGTAGTCGTATCTCACGTATCCGCCTTTATCAAGGACGAACACAAGTCCATCCCAGCCTCTTTTTAGAATCTTTTCGGGAGCTAGGAGATCATCTTTCTCAAATTCGCGGTAGGTGTTTTTGGCTATTGTTTCCGAAATTCGGGCTCCGAAGAGTAGCGAGGCTACAAACCATTTGAATATTTCATCTGAACTCTTCTTCTCAAGATTTATTCCGAGTTCCTTCGAGAATAGTCCACCCAGTTTAACGGTAACTTCCTCTATAAATTCCCTCACACAATCCATGCTTTAATCTTTGATTTCCACTTTTTAAAGTCTTGTTACTTAATATTATTAAAAATTAATTTATGATAGAAAATTATAAATAGAAAAAGAAGCTAAATTGAATATCTTAAATATTAAAATAAATAATTATTGAACAAGGAGGAAGACTAATGTCTAATATTGTTCGGTATGGAATGTTGTCAGGAGCAGTAGCGGGTACAATTGCGGCCATCGTTGGTATACTTCTCTTCAACACATTTTACCAGTACAGTGTATCTGCTTTGATAGCGGTAGTTTTCGGAGCAATTTTCGCTATCGCCACAGTACTCACTCCAATCCTCTGGGTGATTCTCTTACCACTTTGGCTAATTTTTGGAGTAAACCCCATAGAACTTTTCGTCGAGTTCATAAGAGGCGCAATAATTTCGTTTTCGCCGCTAATCTTGGCTGGCTATTTCCAGGAGATCGGTTATAGTTTATCTATATCGTCAATTAACCCCTATTTCGCAATTCTCATGGCTATAGCGGGTATTCTAATCGCCGTAGGGTTTTTCTCGAAATACTCGGCGGACAAAAACGCCATGAACATTGTAAGTGGCATATTTGGTATCGCAGGAATAACTGGAGGCGGCATACTTCTTTACCTAGCTCTAAAGCCAATATCAAACTATATCCTGGGCTTGATTTCAATTCCCTTAGCGTTTACTGCTAGTACCAATTATACGTACATAAACCTCGCCGCATTACTCCTCTTAGCAGGATTCTGGATATTCGGTATCACTCACCTGAGAGGCAGACACGAGTCAATGAAGCCGACTCTCTGCATTGGAATCGGAATTATGGAAATCATAACTGGAATTATTTTACTTGGAGGAATCCTTAGTGTGGTTATGTTTATGATCGGTTTCGCCTCAATGCTCATTACATTCGTTCTTTGGATACCGTACGGCTGGTCAGAACATAGAATTGAAGGAGCCATTCCAAAAACAGCTCCAAAAGGTCCAAAGAGGGGTCCTGAGAAAGGCGTGGAAAAGTGGGAAGGAGCATAAAACCTAATAAACATACAGCAATCAGTTCTATAAAAAGGAAATTTAACAGTAGTTAGAATCAAAAAAATATACCCTTACAGGTACTTAAGTAAATGTAAAAAGTACCCGCTCTAAAAAAATTACAGGCTATAGTGGAGGCCACATATATGAGTGAGCCGCGGGAGCACAAGTTTTTTGAAACCAATGGGGTTCGCCTTCATTGTGTTGTCCAGGGCAAAGGGAAACTAATGATACTATTACACGGCTTTCCCGAGTTCTGGTACTCTTGGAGACATCAGATCCCCGTTATGGCAAAGTATTTCAATGTCGTAGCCCCGGATATGAGAGGCTACAACGAGAGTGAAAAACCGGAGGGTGTAGAAAATTACCGGCTCAACATACTGGTTGAGGACATTATGGGTCTCATTAAAGCCTTTGGAGAGAAGGAGGCTATAATTGTGGGGCATGACTGGGGAGCCATTGTGGCTTGGACTTTTGCGATGACCCACCCTGAGGCCACCGAGAAACTAATCATTATGAACGTTCCACATCCCCAGGTTTGGCAGGAGAAAGCAAAATACATTGCTAGGCAACTTCAGAAGAGCTGGTACGTCTTTTTCTTCCAGACAGAGAAAGTTCCCGAGAACTATTTTAGCAAAAACAATTTTCTCGCTATGAAATTGATGCTTAGCAATTCAACTTTTAAGAAAGGAGTTTTCAGCGAAAAGGACCTAGAAAAATTCGTGGAGGCTTGGTCGAAACCTGGAGCACTTACCGCAGGCATAAACTATTATAGAGCAAACATCAGACCCGAAATCTTCATGGAAGATATTGATTTAAAATTTCCAAAAATAACCAGCCCTACCCTAGTAATTTGGGGAGAGGAAGACCTAGCCCTAACACTAGATATTAGTAAGGGTGCAGAGAAATACGTAGATGCCCCTTACACCATAAAATACATTCCTAACTGTGGACACTGGGTACAGAATGAAGAACCAGAACTCGTAAACAAGTACATACTAGAATTTTTAGAGGAATACACCAAATAACTTCCCAATTTTTTTCTAAAAATTTTTGAGCAAAGGATGAGTATCATCTTTCTGTTATAAAAAGAATTATAATTACAAAGTAATTACGGGA
>DXJA01000160.1 GCA_019056875.1 Candidatus Jordarchaeum madagascarense | reverse complement strand
CATACCGAGCGTAGTCATGGTCATGAACGATACGGGTTTCTACATCACAGGCGACACCATAAAAATTAAGGGTGACAGCATAGAGTCACTGGGAACAACGGAGGTTAACGGCAACACTACCATGCAGGGCGATTTTGAGATGGGCGGAGAGAGCTACATTAAGGGACCGGTTAGCATTACTGGATCCCTGAAAATCAACGGCGGCACCATGAGTGGAACCGGAACCATTACGGTATACGATGGCTACATGAAAACAGTTGGTAACATGAAATTAACTAACGGAGTGATAACGGTTCTAAACGGTACGATAGTAATGAGTCCCACGGGAACCCGTATCGGTAGCGCGACGAGTATCACTGCTGATGATATTGCTGTATCTGGTACGGTGACAAACTCCGGTTCTGTGAAGATGAGCGGCACATTCACTTTACTAGTTCCAATGAGCATCTCCGGTTTAACGGTGACAAGCGGCGTCTCGAGCATGGGCAGTCTGGGTACAATTAACGGTCTCATGACCATTACGGGAAACATTATAATGTCTGGTATGACGGTGATCAGCGGGAACAACAACATCCTAGGCTCCATGACTGTTACACCCACCGGAGTGGTGGTTAACGGTCTTGTTGGTCTAACGGGTGCAATTATGACAAGCGCCACGCCGACGATTTCGTCTTCGACGATTCTTGAGATGAACAGCGCCTCCCTAATGGGGATACCTATTCCACACATGTCCCTGATGGTGGATCCGCTGGCGCTGCTAGCGTTGGGTATCATGTTCCTAGGCGCAGTCTACGTGGCAGGCAGGCTTATTTACATCGGTTTTCAGGAGCGACGGCTGCTGGTTCAGATACCGGGAGTGGTTCTGATCATCCTGAAGGGAAAATTCTCGGGTCTGGGTAAGGCGGTGAGGAGGCTTTTCGGCGGCCGGGGCGGAGCTGGTAGTGGCGAGTAGAAGTGGAGTGAAAGTCTGAGGGTGTGATGGATGGTGGTTGACACCGGTTTTTGGGAGCGCCTGAAGCTTTGGGGCTGGATAGTGATGGTGATATGCGTGGTGGCTTTTCTAGTGGTCTTGGGTATATCGCTCGTGTTTGGTACAGGGAGCAACGGTTCATCGGTACTACCGGTGACCTCTCTGGCGATCATAGGGCTGGCAGTGGTTCTCAGTGGTGGATTCATAATGCACATCTACGGTAGCACCAGAATTTGGCTTAGCAGACGGAGAGCCGCCCCCCAAACCCCAGCCAGTCGACCGGCGAAAAGAACCCGGGTATAGAGCGAAGGCATGGGAAACTTATTCAGAAGGTTAATTCGAAGACTTAAGGGTGAAGGCGGCTAATCTGGTCAAGAGTCAAATAATATCGCTACCTTTTATTTTTTTAATAAAAAATTGAGTTATAATCCATCTATTTTTCCTTTTTTGGTTCTATTTTTAATCCCTTTTTTGCTTTCCACCTTTTTAGGGCTCTCTGCGCCAAGATTTCAGAGTATTTTTCCCACTGACCAACTTCTTCGTCTTTTTTCTTCCAGATTCTGAAGCGGCATGTTTCCGCTCCTGCGGGGATGATCCATTTGAACTCCAAGTCAAAAGTGATATTCACTTTTTCTCGAAGGTACTTTAGTACACCCTCTACTAAGTAGCGTTGGCAACGGCAGTCGAAGGGTTTAAACACGTCTTGATGGGGACACCAGAGAATGTCGAATATGGCTTCCTCATCGCTCAGTATTTCTGGTTTTTCAATAGAAGTCCAGATGATGGTGTTAACGGCGGTGGCGACAAAACTGGCTTTCTCTATGTCGGTTGTGTCCTCTGGAAACGTGGCGTCTTCAAACATTTGTTTAGCGGCGTCGTATCCCACTTTTCTCAGGGCTTCGTTGACCACTCTCTGGCCTTCTGGTCCAAAGTTTTCTTCTACATCCTCCATTACTTGCAGTAAACTCTTGGACATGTAGACTCCCCAGATAAACAGTGTTGCGGGGTCGAAGTCTGGTCTTCCCATTACCTCTTTTCTGAGCCGCTCTGTGGCCTCCCGGTATGGCTCCTTAAACTTGGTTCCTTTCCAGTTTTTGTCTTTTCTTTCACCCTTTGCGAGAATTCCATCCGTAATCATAAAAACCACCATAGTATGCTATTCAAACAACAGAATAAATTACCATTTTAAATTTTTTCTGAAGTGTGGATTCTTTCAGACATACTGTATGATTGTCTCCGCTTTAAAGTTTACATCGGAACAAGTTTGATTTTACATTTTTTTATAGAAGGCTGGAATCTGGTCTGGTGAGCATCGGTGTCTGGTAAAACTTTTTAAAATATTTTGATAATTTCTATTAAAAGGAGTGATGTTGGTGTCGGAAAAGTTTCCTAGGGGCTCTTGGACTCCGGAGATGGTGGAGAAGGGCGGTTATCCCCATTTTATGCTTAAAGAGATTCATGAGCAACCGAAGGCACTGAAGAACGCTCTCAGCTTGAGACCGGAGGTTTGTCAGCAAGCGTCTCGAATTCTTAACGATTCCGACCAAGTGTACATAACGGGGGCGGGTACCTCAAATCATGCAGGTTTGGCTGGGCGGTATATGTTCACCAAGCTTTCCGCCATAAAAACTCAGAACCTGGTTTCCTCCGAGTTTACCGAACTCACGGGAAAACTTCTCGATGAAAGTAATGTGGTACTTGCCATAAGTCAGTCGGGGGAAACCTCAGAAACTATAAATGCGGTTAAACACGCTAAGAGGCAAGGAGCAAAAGTGGTATCCCTAACAAACGTTTTAGAAAGCACAATTAGCAAACTATCTGATTACACTATTTATACTTACGCGGGTCCGGAGTATGGACTTGCCGCAACGAAAACATTTCTGGTTCAGGTTGCGTGTTTATCATTGTTATCCTTAGATCTCTCTCTTATGAGGGGCTCACTCGGCAGCAGTGAGGTGGGCAAGCTGAGGCGTGAACTTATGAAAACACCCCTCATAGTTGATAAAACGGTTAAAAGACAGGATAGAGTGGTTAGAGACATCGCTTACCAGTACGCTAATAAATCAAGCTTTCTTTTCTTGGGACGTGGTATCAGCACCTCTACCGCGATGGAGGGAGCTCTGAAACTTAAGGAAACGGCTTATGTTCACGCTGAAGCCTACCCCGCAGGAGAATCAAGGCACGGATCAATAGCCATAATAGAGCCGGGGTTTCCAGTAATCATTATTGCCCCTCCGGATGAGAACTATGAAAAGCTGATTAAAAACTTGAAGGAAATTAAGGCTTATCAAGCGAAAATAATCAGCGTGGTGTAAGAGAAAGATTCTGAGGTACGAGGACTATCTGATAACACGATTAACATTCCCCAAACCTCTGCAATGTTTACACCCATAACCTACGTTATACCCTTGCAACTATTCGCATACTTCGTTGCCTTCAAAAGAGGATACAATCCCGACAAACCAAGACACTTGGTAAAAGTAATTACAGAACCCTAAAAATGTGGTGAATTTTTATGTTTGCAGAAGAATGGACTAAAACGTATTTACAGGCTCTGCAGGAGGTCAGAAAGTCCATCGGACTCTGCCGTATGTTTATCACGGGCTTAAACACTAACATAGACGGCTTGAGACATATTAAAGGCGAAGAAGTAAAAAAGGTTATAGCTGAAAAAAACTTGGAAAAAGAAATTCAGTCCAAGCTGAAGAAGCCCCCAAGAGAAATAAGAACATTCCCCGATGTATTAGCTGGTATTCTTTTATGCGCCAAAACGGGTGAGGGCGAGGAATGGTTTATTCGCGACCCCAAAATCAGAGACATGATTAAGTCGACTTTTGGTTACGACAAACTCCGCATGGGTGGACAGTGTGGAATAATGACTAATGTGTTGGCTCTGCTGGGATTCACAGTCATACCCAATGTTGTGGCTCTACCCCCGATACAAGCCGAGCAATTCACCACAAAGAGGGGAGAAATCCTCATACCGCGAATAGAAGGAAACAAGATCGTTTTCAAAAAGCCCTTAGAAGCAGCGAGAGAAAACGATAAAATTTTCATACACTGGATATTTGAGTTCGACGACCAATTCTCAGTACAAATAAACAAGGAAACCGTAAAAGCACCTGTTGAAAACCGATTCATAGCAACCTACGATGACGAGAACGTCAAACTAAAAATTGACCCCGCCTTCCAAGAAGGTACACTTGAAGTGATATCCGAAGTGGGAACCGCTATGCTCTCCGGATATCATATGCTTCAGAGCAATTATCCCGACGGTTCAAAACCTGAAGAATGCATAAAAAAAACTATAGACTTGATCAAATCTTGGAAGGAGCGAAATCCAGAACTTCGAATACACAGCGAGATAGGATTTGTTGCTGACGACAAAATTAGAAAATCCACTCTAAATCTTCTCACACTAAATGTGAATTCCATTGGGTTGAACGAGGGCGAATTAGCGGATAATCTTTACACCATAGGACACAGAGACGGTCTAAACGAAATAAGGGCCCTAAACTCGATCAAAACCTACTTAGGAGCAAGAAAAATAATGGACAAATTCCGGTTGTCCCGTATAATTATACACAACAGAGAATACTCCCTGTGCCTCATAAATTCCCTCCACGGAATCAAACCCCAAAATGAATTGCACTCGGTACTATTCGGCGCACTGCTCGCAGCAACCCTAGCCTACACCGGAAACTTTCCCACAATTAACGATGCAGAAAAAGCCCTAAAAAGCGGCGAACTAAAAATAAGTAGAAAAGCTCTAACAGAACACCAGAGACTCGCCACATTTCTAGAAAATGAGGAAGGCTACTCCCAAGAAAAGTTCCTAAAAGACGGATTCACAGAAATAGAGCCCTCCATAATCTTCGTTTCCTCAAACCTAACGGAACCACGGGCAACGGTGGGACTGGGAGACACCATTTGTTCAGCCAGCCTCGCAGCTGAAGAAGCGTTAACACGCCGAGAACAAAAAACAAGGTAAAGAAATTAGCATATGCAGATTTCCACCCGTTTCTCTTTATATTTTTTAAAGCTTGATATCCTACTGGACTTTGAGAATCACTACCTCCAATATTTTAATATTAGTTATTTCAAAATTCTTTCTCCCATTACCCAGAAGTAGAAACCTTTTTCTCTATATTGTAAATGTTAATTAATTTTCAATCTATTTCAATTCTATCTGCGACCCATTTTACAGCTTCATATGCAGCTTCCCGGACGTTATTATTTTTGTCCCTCATAGCCTTTCGGAGAGGAGTTACTGCTCTATAATCTCCCACCAGTCCCAGAGCCATTGCTGCGTATAATCGAACCTGGCTACTTTCATCCCTTAAAGCATTAATTAAGGGAACAGTAACGCTGGAATCTCCTATCCTTCCAAGCACCCATGCTGCCCCCGCCCGGACATTCACCTCTTCATCACCCTTGAGAACTTGGATGATGGGTTCCACCGCCTTCCCCTCTTTTAAGGCTCCCAGGGCTAAGACGGCTCTTAAACGAACATAACTATCTCTATCCTGCAGAGCTTGAATCAGAGGTTCAACTGCTCTGTTATCTCCAATTTTTTCTAACGCTTCTGCCGCCTTCGCTCGAGTTTCTGAGTCTTTACTGTGCTTTAGGGTTTTTATCAAGGCTTCAATATCTTTATTTGCGTCCACAATTTTCACATCCTTCTTTGATAATTAAATTTACATATAGTCTAATCTAATTTGCATTATTTACTTATATGGGGATTCCTAAAAATTTATGAGGGGAATCAGATTGATGCGGAGGGTAGATTGGATAATACCGAATAAAGCGGAAGGGAAATGAAAAAATAATGATTCTTGTGATTACAGAGGCTCGGCGTTTAAACTCGTCACTCGAGTTGGCAAAGGTAGCTGTTTTTTATATTTTGAAATCTTCTATTAGTTATGAAAAATTTTTAATTAATAATTTTTATTTTAAAATCCTAATATTTATTTGGCGCAGCTCTTACTGTTTGATGTGGCTATGGTAGGAGAACTAGGAACATGCCCAGATTCAAGCTAGTATCAGAGTACACCCCGCAGGGCGACCAGCCGGAGGCTATCGAGCAGCTGGTAGAAGGTTTAGAGGATAACCTGCATCATCAAACCCTGTTAGGTGTTACCGGTTCTGGAAAAACCTTCACCATGGCCAATGTAATCGAAGCGGTTCAGAAACCCACCCTGGTTATTTCGCATAATAAGACTCTGGCGGCTCAGCTGTACAGTGAGTTTAAAGAGTTCTTTCCTGAGAATGCCGTGGAATATTTTGTGAGTTATTATGATTATTACCAGCCCGAGGCTTATGTTCCACAGATAGATCTGTACGTAGCTAAGGAAACCTCGATTAATGAGGAAATCGATAAGATGCGTAACGCCGCTACCAGAGCTTTAACCGAGCGCAGAGACACCATAGTGGTGGCGAGTGTTTCCTGCATTTACGGCCTCGGTTCTCCCGAATATTATAAGAGCATGGGTTTTTTCTTGGAGAGAGGACTGGCAAAGAACAGAGAGGAGATTCTAAGAGAACTGGTAGATATCCAGTATGAACGAAATGATGTGAATCTTGAGCGGAGTAAGTTTAGGGTTCGTGGAGATGTAATCGAGGTTTACCCCTCCTATGAGGACACTATTGTAAGAATCGAATTATTTGGAGACCGCATCGAGAGAATCCGGGAATTAGACCCCTTAACCCGCAAAACCAAAATGGAGAAAGAGAAAGTTTACATCCTCCCCGCAAAACACTACGTTATACCCGGCGATAGTCTATCAAGGGCTATAGAAACCATCGAGGAAGAATTACGGGAGAGACTCAAAGAGTTAAGGTCCAAGAATAAACTTTTGGAAGCCCAGAGATTGGAGCAGAGAACCAAATTCGACTTGGAGATGCTAAGAGAGGTGGGTTACTGTCCGGCTATAGAAAATTATTCGCGGCACCTTGACGGAAGGAAACCCGGCGACAGGCCCTTCACTCTTATCGACTATTTCCCAAAAGATTATCTCATGTTTATTGACGAATCACACGTAACAATTCCGCAGATAAGAGGAATGTATGAGGGCGACAGATCCCGAAAAGAAACGCTGGTAGATTATGGCTTCAGGCTTCCATCGGCTATTGATAATAGGCCCCTTAACTTCGAGGAGTTTGAAAGCCTAGTTAACCAAGTAATATACGTTTCAGCCACCCCTGGTCCCTACGAATTAGAGATGAACGAACAGCTGGTGGAGCAAATCATTCGCCCCACCGGCCTCATGGATCCCAGCATAGAGGTACGCCCAGTAGAGGGGCAGATAGACGATCTTTTGGGTGAAATAAGGAAGCGCGCAGAGAAGAATGAAAGGGTGCTTGTTACCACCCTCACCAAGAGGATGGCTGAGAATCTGACCGAGTACTATGATAATCTGAGTGTCCGAGTAAGGTATCTGCACTCCGAGATTGAAACTCTAGACAGAGTTGACATAGTAAGAGATCTGCGTCTCGGGGAATTCGATGTACTCATAGGAATAAACCTTCTGAGAGAGGGTCTTGACCTGCCCGAGGTATCCTTGGTTGCTATCCTTGACGCGGATAAGGAAGGCTTCTTGAGATCCGAGCAGTCTCTGATTCAAACCATCGGCAGAGCCGCAAGGAATGTTAACGGTACAGTAATAATGTATGCGGATACTGTAACTGGAGCTATGAGAAGAGCAATAGATGAAACTAATCGGCGACGAGCGAAACAGATGAAGTTTAACGAGGAGCATGGAATAACTCCTCAAACCATTGTGAAGGCTATTCGAGATATGACCGGAAGAAGACATGAAGAAATAGAGATTGAAAACATAACTGAGGACGAGTTACCCTACATCATTAAGGATTTGGAGAGGGAGATGAGAGCAGCAGCGGCTAATCTGGAGTTTGAGAGAGCCGCATCAATTCGTGACAAGATTTCATTACTCAGGTTAGAGATCAAAGGAAAGGTAAAGCATGGCTAAAGACAAGATATTTGTGAAAGGAGCATCGGAACATAATCTGAAAAATATCGATGTGGAGATTCCACGCGACAAGCTAGTGGTCATCACCGGGCTCAGTGGATCCGGGAAATCCTCCCTAGCATTCGACACCATATACGCGGAAGGTCAGAGGAGATACATTGAATCCCTGTCCTCGTACGCCCGCCAATTTTTGGAGATGATGGAGAAACCCAGCGTAGAATACATAGAGGGGTTATCTCCAGCAATATCCATAGAGCAGAAACCACCAAGCAGGAATCCTAGGTCCACTGTTGGAACCATAACCGAAATTTACGACTATTTGAGGCTACTCTATGCAAGAATTGGAGTTCCCCATTGCTGGCAGTGTGGAAAGGAAATCACCCAGCTCACCACCGAGCAGATAGTAGACCGAATAATGAGTCTCCCAGAAGGATCCAGAATACAAATACTAACGCCAATAGTAAAAGGGCGAAAGGGCGAGTACCGCAAAGTTTTGGAGAACCTCAAAAACGAAGGATTCGCCAGAGTAAGAATAGACGGAGAACTAATGAACCTAGAGGAGGAAATAAACCTCGACAAAAACAAGAAACACGACATAGACCTTGTAGTAGACCGACTAGTTATAGGCCCAGATATTCAAAAAACACTCACCGATTCTGTTGAAACCTGCCTCAAGTTCGGAGACGTAGTAAAAGTCTTAGTGGATGATGATAAGCAGAGCATCTACAGCAGAAGGTTAGCCTGCGAGGAATGTGGACTGGGATTTGAGGAATTAACACCCCAAATGTTCTCATTCAACAATCCACACGGAGCATGCAGCTACTGCGGAGGATTGGGAACCACTAGAAATATCGACCCCGACCTCGTGATCCCAGACAAGGAACTATCACTAGCAGAAGGAGCAATAGCGGCATGGAACGACCCAATAGGCAGCTGGTACTTCCGTAAACTAGAAGCAGTGGCAAAAAAATACGGCTTCAGCGTGTACACCCCGATTAAGGAACTAACACAGAAACAACTAAACATGATACTGTACGGAACCAATGACCGCGTCAAATATCTCTACGAAAACAGAGACAGAGGAGTATACTTCGAATATGAGGGAAGCTTTGAGGGAGTCATAAACAATCTGGAACGCAGATACCGAGAAACCAAATCCGAATACATTAGGGAAGACATTGAAAAATTCATGGACATGAACCCCTGCCTCCACTGCAAGGGAGACAGACTAAAACCGGAAAGCCTTGCGGTTACTGTGGGAGGACTAAACATTGCCCAAGTCACCAAAATGTCCATCGAACAGGCCCTGAAATTTTTTGACCAGCTTCAACTCACCGATAGAGAAATGCAAATAGCGGAAAAAGTCCTCAAGGAAATAAAATCCAGATTAAAATTCCTAATGAACGTAGGGCTAAACTACATAACAATGGATCGGGCGACGGGAACTCTAAGCGGAGGAGAAGCCCAAAGAATCCGACTTGCAACCCAGATCGGAAGCAGCTTGGTCGGAGTAATATACATATTAGATGAGCCAAGTATCGGGCTTCATCATAGAGATAAGAAGAGACTGATTGAAACTTTAAAGGAACTGAGGGATTTGGGTAACACCATAATGGTGGTGGAGCATGATGAAGATACTATAAGAGCAGCGGATTACATTATTGACCTTGGACCAGGTGCAGGGAGAAATGGCGGATGGATTGTGGCGGCGGGAACACCAGAGGAAATAATGGCTAACGAAAATTCTATAACCGGCCAATATCTTTCGGGCAAACTCCGTATACCAATCCCCACCCAGAGACGTAACGGTAATGGTGCGCATCTAATTCTTAGGGGAG
Organism: Candidatus Jordarchaeum madagascarense; assembly: GCA_019056875.1. Lineage (GTDB taxonomy): Archaea > Asgardarchaeota > Jordiarchaeia > Jordiarchaeales > Jordiarchaeaceae > Jordiarchaeum > Jordiarchaeum madagascariense. Next base: position 2,079 of record DXJA01000160.1, on the reverse strand, counting down.
CTCAACAGAACAATCTGAAAAACATTGATGTAAAATTCCCGTTAGGCTTGTTCATCTGCATAACTGGAGTTTCGGGCTCTGGTAAAAGTAGCCTAGTCTATGAAACCTTGTATAAGGCCTTAGCACAAAAGTTCTATCGCTCCCTAGAAAAACCAGGAAAACACGATAAAATAGAGGGATTAGGGAACATAGACAAGGTCATCATGATAGACCAATCACCCATAGGACGAACCCCACGCTCCAACCCCGCAACTTACACCACTGTGTTCACTCCCATAAGAGAAGTCTTCTCCATAGTTCCGGAAGCCAGAATGAGAGGATACCGACCGGGAAGATTCAGCTTCAACGTGAGAAGCGGAAGATGCGAGGCCTGCGAAGGAAACGGAACCATAAAAATCGAAATGCAGTTCCTACCCGACGTATACATCAGGTGCGAAAACTGTAAAGGAAAGAGATTCAACCGAGAAACCCTGGAAATCAAGTACAAGGGGAAAAACATATACGAAGTATTAGAAATGACCGTGGACGAAGCACTAGAATTCTTTGAAAACATTCCAAAAATAAGGAAGAAACTCCAAACTCTAAAAGATGTGGGACTCGGTTACATTCAACTAGGACAACCCGCCCCCACACTATCCGGTGGAGAAGCCCAACGGGTAAAACTCTCCAAAGAATTAAGCAGACAAAGCACCGGAAGAACACTGTATATCTTGGATGAGCCGACCACTGGGCTCGCATTTGCGGATATTCAGCAACTTCTAAACGTTTTGAGTAGGCTTGTGGATTCCGGTAACACGGTTATTGTGATTGAGCACAATATGGACGTTATTAAGGTAGCGGACCATATTATTGATTTGGGTCCTGAGGGCGGTGATGAGGGCGGCAAGATTGTTTGTGAGGGTACACCAGAGAAGGTTGTGAGTTTTTCTGCCTCATATACCGGTCATGCTCTGAAGAGGGTTTTGGGGGTGGAGACTAGTGGAGCAACAGGTTGATGAAGCTCCTTCAAAGCCTGGCGTTTATATTATGAGGGATGGTAAGGGTAAGATTATTTATGTGGGTAAGGCTCGCAACCTCAAAAATCGGGTGAAATCGTATTTTGCCCCTTCGAGAAAGTCTGATGCTAAGGATGCCTTAGTGAATAATATTGCTAGTCTGGAGTACGTCGTCACCGGTGATGAGACGGAGGCTATGATTCTGGAGTGTGATTTGATTAAGAAGTATCAGCCAAAGTATAATGTAGCCTGGAAGGATAGCAAATCCTTTCCTTATATTAAGGTGACCTTGAACGAGGAGATTCCCCGTGTTTTTACTACCCGTGAACTGGTAGAGGATGGTGCGAAATACTTTGGACCGTATACCCGATTCAAGAAGGTTAAGGAGAATCTGAAGTATATTCGGCGCTTATTCGGTATTTGTGGCTCGGAAGCTCCAGTAAAACTGGGTATGAAAAGACCGTGTCTAGAGTATCATATCCATAACTGTTCTGCTCCCTGCACGGGGAAGATTAGTAGGGAAGAGTATATGAATAATGTTGAGCAGCTTCTGCTTTTTTTGGGGGGTGAAAGGGAGGAGCTGGTGGAGCAGCTTTACTTGGAGATGGAGAAGGCTTCCCAAGAATTGAGGTTTGAGGATGCGGCGAAGATTAGGGATCGGATTTTGGGTGTGGAGCGGTCTATTGGTCGGCAGAAGATTTTGTCTGTGAAGTTTAGGGACACCGACATTATAGGGCTTGAAAAACTGGGGAGAAGGGTTTGTATTGTGCTTCTTTTTCTTCAGAGTGGGAGGATGGTGGAGCGAAAGGACTTTGTGAGGGAGGAAAGAGGGGATGTGGCGGATGATGAGTTGGTTTCGGGTTTTGTTAAGCAGTTTTATGTTGATGCGGAGGTTCTTCCGGATAAGATTATTGTGGAGAGGGATTTTGAGGATAGGGAACTGGTTGAAAAGTGGTTGGAGAAAAAGAAGGGAGAGCGTGTTGAGATTCGCACTCCGATTAATGAGGAGGAAGAGAATCGGATCAAGTATGCGAAGAGAATGGCCACTTTGATCTTAAACGAGCGGAAAATGAAGAGCGAACTT
>DXJA01000159.1 GCA_019056875.1 Candidatus Jordarchaeum madagascarense | reverse complement strand
TTAAATTTTTATAATATATAACTAACAAGCTATTTATATATGATATGTTAAGTAGTTATAGGATGGGAAAGCTTTCTTTGAAGGGTTATATAAAAATATGAAAAATGTTCATAAATACATATTTCATATTTTGTATTAATTTAGGTTGTATTGGCTTTTTTTTCACAATGGTTTTTGGAGGATGGAAGTTTGGTAAACATTATGATAGATGAATTGAAACAAGTTCCTCTTATGGAACAGAGAATGGAGATTTGTGAGCGTAAAGGTACAGGTCACCCGGATACTATATGTGATTCTGTGATGAATCAGATTTCTATAGCTCTTTCTAAGACGTATTTGGATAAATTTGGAGCCATTATGCATCATAATGTGGATAAGAGTTTACTTGCTGCTGGTGAAACAGAAACAAAATTTGGTGGAGGCAGGATAACAAAACCTATGTTAATGGTGTTTGGAGATAGAGCTACATTTGAGGTGGGCGGTGTAGAGATCCCTGTTGAGGAGATTACGATTGATACTACTAAAAAATGGTTTAGGGAGAATATGAGATTCGTGAATCCCGAAGAGCATATAAATTACCAGATTGAGCTAAAGAGAGGGTCTCAGGCTCTTGTAGATATTTTTGAAAGAAAGGGTAAATATCTAGGCGCTAATGATACCTCAGCAGCTGTAGGATTCGCACCTATGAGTGAAACGGAGAAAATAGTTTTTGACACTGAAAGGTTTCTTAACTCCAAGGAGTTCAAAAAGTCTTTTCCTGAAACTGGTGAGGACATTAAAATTATGGGACTTAGACAAGAGAAAAATCTTATAATTACTGTAGCAATAGCCTTTGTAGATCGATTCATTGATGCCGAGGAAGATTATTTTAGAAAGAAGGATGAGGTTTCAGAAGAAGTTAAGCAGTTCATTAACTCTAGGGTAGATATGGACAAGGTTGATTTGACTATTAACGCTTTGGATATGAAGGGTAGAGGAGTGGAGGGAATATACTTAACTGTTACAGGGACTTCGGCTGATGGTGCGGATTGTGGACAGGTGGGTAGGGGAAACAGGGTGAACGGAATAATTCCATTGAATAGGCCCACATCATCGGAAGCGGCTGCTGGAAAAAATCCCGTAAGCCATGTTGGTAAAATATACAATATATTAAGTTATAGAATTGCAAATGAGATTCATGAAAAGGTTTCGGGATTAAAAGAAGTCTATGTTTGGCTCCTTAGTCGGATAGGGAAACCGATCAACGAGCCAATGATAACATCGGTTCAAGTGATTCCTGAGGCAGGGTTGAGTCTAGGAGTTGTTTCTAGTGATATTGAAGAAGTGATCCAATCAGAACTAGATAATCTAGATAAATTTGTTAGTGATCTAGCTTACGGTCGCATTCCCGTATGTTGAACTCATAGAAAATTGTTAAATTCAATAAATAACCGTTAAAAATATTACCCTTATTTGCGTTAGAAATATTACACTATTGAGACAATTTCCACTTTGGAAGAGGGCCTAATCTATTAATTTGACCCACTCTCGGCAGGGGGTTAAATGATTAAAAGTTCCAACGAGTACCCTAAACAAGTAGAAGAAGCACTGAAAACGTATAGGGAAGGAAAGACAAAAAAGGCAGTGGACAAGTTAGACCATTTGCTAAATGACAAGGATCCCGTTGTTAGAGCGAGCGCCACTCGAGTTCTCGGAGACCTGGCGGAGGAAGGGATTTATGATTCCAAAGTTTTAGAAAAGATAACTGAACTTCTTAATGATTCAGATAGTACAGTTAAAATGAACGCCGCATACATGACAGCAAAATACGGGGGGAGAGGAAGATTTGAAGGCAGAGCCGTCGAGCCTCTTATTTCCCTCCTAGAGGAAGAAAGTGTAGAAGCAAAATCATTTGCGGCTTTAGCAATCGCACACTACGCCGAGGTTGGTATGACCGATTTACGAGCGGTAAAATCCCTGATTAAACTGCTGGAAAATAATGAAACTAAAGTCAGGAAAAACGCTGCACTGGCAGTAATGAGGTACGCCGAGAAAAATTTGGTAGACAAAAACGCAGTAGATCCATTAATTACACTTCTTGATGATCAAGACAGAGAAGTGAAGGTGCACGTAATTCAAGCCTTTGCAAATTATCTAGAGCAGGGAATAATGGATGAAAGGGTTTTAACCCCCATGATTAATCTATTTAGTTCTGAGGACATTGAAACTCGTAAAAACGCGGTTTATGCTGTTACAAAATACGCTGAGAAAAATATCATAGACGCAAATGCACTAAACTCCATGATAAACTTGTTAAGTGAAAAAGACCCTGAAATTAAACGGATTGCTGCTAGAGGAATAGAAATCTATTTAGAAAATGACATCTTCTCTATCGAGGCACTTGAACCGCTTATTAAACTTTTGCGAGATAATGATAAGGAAACTCGCCTAATTTCTTGCCACATTATAGCTGGCTATGCGGAAAAGGGTTTAGTCGAAGTGGGAGCCCTAAAACCGTTAACTCTACTTCTTATCGATGAAAATCTTAAAATTCGGTCCAATGCAACCCTTGCCATAGTTCGGTACTTGGATAAAGATTTGATTGAAGAAAGTGCTTTGGAGTCCCTTTCGAATCTTTTTAGAGATGAGAATACTGAAGTACGGAAGATAGCTTTAGAAGCAGTTGCCAGATATGCGGAAAAGGGATTTGTGAAAGAAGTAGCGTTAACCCCCTTAATCAGCTTATTATTAGAAAAAGACAGGGAAATTTATCTTAATGCTTCCATCGCTATATTACACTACGCAAGTAATGATATTTTTGATATTAACGCCTTGGATAAATTAATACCACTTCTCAGTAATCCGGACTCTGAAATTCAAACCAATGCAACAATTGCGGTTGCGTTATACGCTCAGAAAGGACAGGTTGACGAAAGAGCGCTAGAACCATTGATCGATCTTCTGGGAAAAGAAGAAAAGAGTATATGTTTGAACGCCACGATAGCCATCGGGCTTTACGCGAAAAGCGAGTTGTTAAATAGAAGGGCTTTGGATTTTATTACTACTTTACTTGGAGACAATGATGCAGACATCCGCGGAGCTGCCTCAGCCACAATAGCGCGTTATGCTGAAAGGGATATGATTGAGAAGAGAGCGTTAAAGAACTTAATTACTCTTCTTGGCGAAGATAACGCCACAAGCCGGGATAACTCAGCTATTGTAATTGCTTTATATGCGGAGAGAGGTGTGGTTGATGAGGGGGCGTTAATTCCTTTAATTAAATTACTTTCAGATGAGGATAAGAAGATTGTTGTGAATGCATTATCCGCTTTAATATATTATGCAGAAAATCAGTTAGTGGATGAAAAAGCGGTAAACGAACTTGTAAAGCTTCTAACAAATGATGATATTGACATTAAAGCAAGAGCTTCACTCTCTATTGCTAGATACGCAGAAAACGGGATTGTTGATAAAAATGCGGTTGAAGCGCTTCTTAAATTGGTTAAAGATAGAAGCGAGGATATCCGTGAGGCAGCCTCAGCCGCGATAGCACGGTATGTTGAGGAAGAACTGATTGATGAAAAAGAACTAGAGGATATAACTAGACTTTTAAATGATACTAATAGTAATGTTCGCAGAAACGCCGCTATTGCCGTAGGTGGCTTTGTGGGTAGGGATATTTTGGATGAAAAGATAGTTCCCTCCTTAATAACTCTATTAGAAGATGAAGACAGTGTTACCCGCACAAACGCCGCATTCGCAGTCGCTAGATATGCAGAAAAAGATATTGTTGATAAGAGCGGGTTGGAATCTTTAAATAGACTTCTTACTGATGAAAATGTAAATGTTCGGGGAAATGCGGCACTAGCGATTGGACTATATGCTGAAAAAGGTCTAGTGGAAGAGAGAATTCTTTCGCAATTAATCAAGCTTATGAGCGATGAGGATACAAACGTTCGCAGGAATGCGGTACATGCGGTTGGTAACTATGCGGTAAATGATGTAACAGCTGAGGCGACTTTAGACCATCTCATAAGGCTTCTGAATGATGAGAATATAAGTGTTAGATTGGGAGCGGTTGACGCGATTGGTCGGTATCTGGAAAAAGAATTAATTGATGAAAGAGGATTAGAGCCTTTAATTATGTTGCTAAGCGATAGTGACAATGATATACTAGTGAGCGCAGTAGCAGCTGTGGGACTATATGCAGTTAAAAATTATGTCGACATAAGAGCATTAAAACCTCTAATCGGGCTTCTCAATGACGAAAATTATACAGCACGCGCAGGAGCCGCAGGTGCATTGGCTCAATACGCCGAGAAAAACCTGGTAAGCGAAGAGGCCCTCAAACCACTAATCAAACTGCTCTCGGACAAGGTTAGCGACGTGAGAATGAGATCAGTAGCAGCAATTGGACTCTACGCCGAGAAAAACCTGGTAAGCAAAGAGGCCCTCGAACCCCTAACCAACTTGCTCTCGGACGAAATTAAAACGGCTCGCACCACAGCGGCGATATCATTAGTTTTGTACGCGATAAACGGATTGGTTTATAATCCCGCTCTAAAACCTCTGATTCAAATTTTAAGCGATGATGATACTAATGTACGAGCCAACGGCGCACTTGCGGTTGGAATCTATGCAGAGAAGGGATTGCTAAATGAGGCGGCGATTGTCCCTCTTTCAAAACTTCTCGGCGACGATGATAAAGATACTCGGATGAGAGCAATCATAGGAATTATAAGATATGCAGAGAAAGGATTAGTCTCCGATAAGGCTTTGAAACCCATCTCAGAAATGCTTCTTGAGGAAAATGTGAATGTGCGAAGAAACGCGTTAACAGCCATTGTCTTGTACACTGTTAATGGGCTTTACTACGAAGACGCCTTGATGAACATTACAAAACTCCTCAATGACGACAATAGCGACATACGAATGAGAGCCGCAAGCGCAGTGGAGCGATATTCAGAAAGGGAATTATTCAAGGAGGACGCCTTGAAATTTTTACCAAAACTACTTTATAATGAAAATAGCGATATCCGCATCAAAGTCTCTAACTCGATTGTAAAGTATGCTGAAAATGACCTTTTTGAAGAATCAGCACTTGAACCATTAATCAAGGGACTAATCGACGAAAACGCGAATGTTCGAGCCAATACGGCTCTTGCTCTGGGCCTGTACGCGCAAAAAGACTTTCTAGATAAAAAGGCTTTAGAGCCACTCTTAATTTTACTCGACGACAAGAGTTTAGATATATGTATTAGGTCTCTGGATGCCGTGGGCGTCTACGCAGAGAAAAACCTCTTTGATGAGAGGATATTTCTATATTTGATTAACCTACTAGGCAGTGAAAGTCTAGCGGTTTTAATCAGAACAGTTAATGTGATTGGATTATATGCAGAGAATAAACTACTTGATGATAAGCTGCTTGAACCTCTAACAAGTTTATTAGAGGTGAAGGATACTACTCTTTTATCTAATGTATCAAACGCTCTTAGAATCTATGCTGAGAAAAATCTTATTTATGAAAAAGCCTTGAAGCCATTTATTGGCTTACTCAGAGAAAAAGAAAGCGTCATACGTAGAAATGCAGCGGCAACAATAGGTCTTTACGCGATGAGAGGAGTTACTGATGAGTTAGCATTAGAACAGTTATCGAAACTTCTTAGCGACACAAATAGTGATACTAGGTTAAGTTCAGCAATTTCGATAGTACAGTATGCGGAGAAACAGGTAGTAAGTGAAAAAATACTCAGTTCTTTAATAAAATTACTGAGCGATGAATATGATGCTATCCGTGGAATCTCCGCGCTGGCCGTATCTCTTTATGCTCAGAATGATATTGTTGAGGTTAAGGCGCTAGTACCGTTAGTGCAACTACTCGGAGAAAAGGATTCAGATATTCTTGCTAATTCTGCTTCCGCCATTGCCCAGTATGCAATAAGAGAATTAATTCAAGAAGACGCACTAGGATATTTAATAAAATTGTTAAGGAAAGAGGACGATAGAGTTCAAATCAACGCTTCTAACGCCATTATACAATACGCTGAGAGGGGAAAAGTGGATGCAACTGCTTTGAAACCCTTAGTGAAGTTATTATCTGATGAAATCCCGAAAAAACGTTTTAATGCTGTCACCGCAATTAACGCTTATGTGGATGAGGACTTGGTTACCCCAGATGCTTTAGAATTCTTAACAAAATTACTTAAAGATGAAGATCCTGAGATTCGAAAAGTGGCTACATCAACAATCACCAAATACTCAAAGAGGGCATTATTCGATAAAGAAGCATTAAAGCCCTTGTCAAAATTGCTTAGTGATGAAAATACAGAAATACGTTCTAACGCTGCCGAGGCGATAAGTGAATACGCAAAGAATGATGTAGTCGACAAGGAAATTTTAGATTCAATAACTTCTCTCCTTGGAGATGAGGATGTTTCTGTTCGTGGTAACGCGACAAAATCTATTATATCCTACGCCGAAAAAATGTTATTTTCAGAAAAGGCTTTGGAACATTTAACAAGATTACTAGTTAATGAAAATGAGGATATTCGCAGAAGTGCGGTTTATTCGATTGTAAAATATGCTGAAAACAAATTATTTTATAACGATGCCATAGAGCCACTAATATCTTTCTTAAACGATAAAGATGTAAACATTCGTATCAACTCAATAACCGCCCTATGGATATACGCAGAAAACCATCTGATCGATCAAAGAGCCCTTGATCCACTTATCACTTTACTGGAGGACGACGACGCGAACATCAGGGGAAATGCAATAATAGCTTTGCTAAGATACGCAGACAATAATTTAATTGAGGAAATGGCTTTAGAGAACGTAATTAACCTTCTTGCCGATAAAAAAATGGAGATTCGAGGCAACGCAGCAATCGTTATTTCTAGATATGCCGAAGGCGGCAGAATTAACATCAGTGCCTTAACTCCACTAATCAATTTGCTAAAGGATGAAGACAGCTTTGTTCGGGGAAACGCAGCAACCGCTATTGCTAACTACGCTGAGAAGGAAATGTTTGATGTTAAGGCAGTTGAACCATTAATAAAATTACTCACAGATGAGAATATTTATACCCGTGGAAACGCAGCAACCGCTATTGCTAGATACGCCAATAACGCTATCGTCAACAGAAAGGCGTTAGATATCCTCATCACTTTGCTTGCTGATGAGAATGATGACATAAGAATGAGAGCAGCGGATGCTGTAGCTCGCTATTCAGAAAAAGGCCTAGTTAATAGTAAAGCTTTGGATGTTCTGATAAAATTACTTGAGGAAGAGAGAATCGATATTAGAATGAGGGCGGCTACCGCACTAGGGTTTTATGCTGAGAATGGATTGGTAGATGAATCGGCATTAGATCCCCTTGTAAAGATGTTTAAGGAGGATGATTCTAATCTTTTATGGGCAGTAACCTTTGCAGTTGGGAGATATGCAATAAAGGGTTTCACCTCCAGCAAGGCTACAGAAGCCTTAATCAAGTTACTTAGTAGCGAGAATAATTCTATCAGAAAAAACGCCACAAATGCTATTAGATGGTATGGGGCTAAGGAATTAATTAACCCGAAGGCTATTAGACCCTTAATAGAGTTATTAGCAGATGAGGATGAACTGATTCGAGGAAATGCGGTATATGCTATTGCTAGTTATGCAGAAAATGGGCTTGTTGACGAACAAGCAACAGAATTTTTGATTAAATTGCTCACAGATCCAGAGAACAATATCCGTATAGGAGCAATAATCGCCTTATCACACTATGCAGAGAATGAATTAGTAAACCCGAGAACATTACAGTCTTTTATTGATTTGCTTCATGATGAGAATGAAAAAGTTCGTTTAAGAGCTGCCATAGCCATTGGAACTTACGCCCAAAAAGGTATCATTGATAGTAAAGCATTAACCCCATTAATCTCGCTTCTCAGGGATAGTATTGGCGATATTCGTGTGAGAGCTGCAATATCTTTAGGTTTTTACGCAGAAAACAATTTGACTGATGAATCCGCTTTAGAAGCACTCGAAGCTTTATATCAGGACGATGACACTGGTGTTCGTGTCACAATTTCTGCAGTTTTAGCAAAATATGCATACAGAGGTTTAACTTCTGAAAATGCTCTAAAGAGACTTTCAGTACTTCTTGGTGATCAGGATAATCAGGTTCGTCTAAATGCTTTATACGCAACTGAAGAGTATCTTAAAAGGGGTTTAGTAATTGAGGATGCCTTAAAGCCTTTGACTGCTTTGCTTAATGATGAAGTTGTCGATTCTAGGATTCTATCTTCCGCTGCTTTGGCAAATTACGCTGAAAAAGAATTGTTGAATCCAGATGCTTTAGAACCAGTGGTTAGATTACTTAATGATGGGAACAGTAATGTTCGAGGAAATGCTGCACTGGCTTTGGCTAGGTATATTAAAAAAGAAATCTTTTCGGAGGAAGCCCTAAAGCCCTTAACAAAACTTCTAGAAGATGAAAACCCAACAACCAGAATGAACGCCGCACTAGCAATCGCTATCTATGGTGAAAAGAAGCAGATAGATAAAAACGCGCCGGATGGCTTAAAGAATCTTCTCAGCGACGAAGATGCTCATATTAGAGCAAACGCTACAATGGCTTTAGGCTTCTATGCGGATAATAATATTGTTACAGAGGATGCACTTCTACTGCTTATAAAACTAATCAGCGAAGATGATATTTACGTTAAGAAAAATGCGTTAAAAGCTATTGGAGCATATGCGGAGAACAGATTAGTGAATGAAGCGGCTTTAGAATCATTATTAAGATTGCTAAGTGACGAAAAGTTGGAAATTGTTCAAGATACCACTTTTGTCATTGGAAGATATGCTATGAACGGTTTGGTGGATTCAAGGGCTTTCGACTTGCTTATCAAGCTGCTTAGGAATGAGAGGACAATCATAAGAGAAAACGCCGCATATTCTATAGCAAGCTTTGCCGAGAAAAAGGGTGTGATTGACGAAAAAGCCTTAGAAGCTTTAGTTGACAGCCTTGATGATGGGGATATTATTGTTAGAATGAACGCTTCACACGCTATTGCAAATTATGCAAGAAAGGGAATTATAAGCAAGAATGCTTTAGATTCTCTTGTCATTATGCTGGGTGATGCTAGTTTTGTAACCAGAATTAACTCCTCACTTGCAATCGCTTGGTACGCTGAAAACAGAATAATTGATAATAAAAGTATTGAACCGCTAATAATGCTATTAGGTGATGAAAATAATGTTATAAGGAGCACTGCCTCTCTAGCGCTTGCGAATTATGCGGAGAAGGGATTGGTTGAGGAGAAAGCGGTGGAACCATTAGCAAGTTTACTAAAAGATGAGAATAGTTATGTACGCTCAAGCGCTGCACTTGCTCTTGCCCGCTACGCAGAAAACAACATAGTTAGTAAAGCGGTTCTTAAAAACTTGGTTGAATTGCTCAGAGATAAGGAAATCATAACTTTAATAAACGCGACTCTTGCGCTCGCTTTCTACGCAGAAAAAGACATTACTGATGAGAACGCTTTAGATAAACTGATCGATTTAATAAGTAATGAGAATAAAAACCTAAGTTTATGTTCAGCAATAACCATTACACGGTATGCTGAAGAGGGATTGGCAGACGGAAAAACGGTTAAGCCCCTCATTAAACTATTAGAAGATGTCAAAGTTCATAACGCAGCCTCAAAGGCTCTTGGAGCAGTTACCAGAGTTTTTGGAGTTTCTTCAAAGAAATTGACGGAAGACCCCAGTTTGATAAGCAAAATTGAGAATCAAAGACTCACTAAAGAGAAGTCTAGATTTATTAGGGAAGCTAAATTTCCAGAAATAGAAAGACTCTTCGCAGAAGGAACAGAATTCGTTCGATTTTACTGGGCGCGCAGTGGAGAATCTGAAGAGCGTTCCCGACTAACTTCAAACAGCTTCAAGGCTTACAAAACAGCGATAATTTCAGAAGCATTCGGTAACGGGGAACCCCAATTGCCGGAGTGGACATTCACCGACTTGGTAAAGGAACTCTTATCCGCTTCCATAATAAAGAATTTATAAAGAAACGGACTAAATAATACTCAGTTTTTAGGATTGTTTATTTAAATAGTCATTAATCGCAGCATGTAGTGCTGCTGCTCCTAAATTGGAACACTCGTTCTTTTTGGCGGGTAACCCGCCTAGTTCTCTTGCAACGTCCTCCCGGCTAATTTTTAGACCCTCCTCTATTGTCTTTCCTTTAGCGAGTTCTGTTGTCATACTCCCGGTGGCAATGGCAGCAGCGCAACCAAAAGCCTTGAATTTAATATCCTTTATGATGTTGCTTTCAATTTTTACATATATTGTAACAACATCACCATCTGCGGGATTTCCAGCTGTACCAATTCCATCAGCTTTTTCGATTTCGCCAACATTCCGAGGATTTGTGAAATGGTCAATAACATTTTCACTATACATAGGTGTAACCTCATATTGCAGATATTCTCCTCAAATCCGAAACTACTTCGGGTAGAACTCCCAAAACATAATCAATGTCTTCTTCAGTGTTACATTTACCAAGTGTCAGTCTGAGCGAGCCACTAGCCTGTTCGGTAGTCAAACCAATTGAGGTAAGAACATGGGAAGGCGCTCCTGAGCCGGAAGAACACGCTGAACCAGTAGAAGCCGCCACTCCCTTAGCGTCCAAACGAAGTATCAGAGACTCTCCCTCTACCCGACCAAAACCAAAGTTAGCATTGTTGGGCAACCTCTGGGTAGGATGCCCATTAAGCCAAGAATCATCTATTTCTAAAACCCTCTCGATTAGTCTATCTCTAAGTCTGATTAGACGTTCAGACTCTTTTTTCATTTCTCTCTGGGAAATCTCCACCGCCTTTGCTAAACCCACAATTCCAGCTACGTTTTCCGTACCGGACCTCATTCTTCTCTCATGCCCCCCGCCTAGCAGCAACGGTTCTATTTCTACTCCATCTCTTACATAGAGAACCCCTACTCCTTTGGGACCGTATATTTTGTGACCGGAAATTGAAAGCAAGTCTACGTTCAAGTCATCCACATTTGTAGGAATCTTTCCAAAGCTCTGAACCGCATCCGTGTGTAGGTAAATATCATTTTCCCTTGTTATTCTTCCAATTTCCTTTAGGGGTTCAATGGTTCCAATTTCATTGTTAGCGTGCATTATTGTAACAAGTCCCGTTTCCTCGGTAATAGCATCCTCCAGATGATTTAGACTGACTAACCCCTGTTTATCTACGGGTAAAAGTGTAACATCAATACCACGTTCCTGTAGATAACCACAAGTTTCTAACACCGCGTGGTGTTCAATGCTGCTCGTGATCAGATGGTTTTTGTTTCTATTTGCGTACATGACACCTTTAATGGCAGTGTTATCGGACTCAGTTCCTCCCGAGGTAAAATAGATTTCTTCGGGACTAGCTCCGAGAGCCTTAGCAACAACTCCTCGAGAACGCTCAAGAGCCGCCTTAGCCTCCCTACCGAAACTATGTAAACTCGAAGCATTGCCGAAATGTTCCGTGAAATAGGGAAGCATCGCCTGAACCACTTCACGATCAACATACGTTGTCGCAGCATGATCCATATAGATTCTCTTCATAGCAACACCTCCACCTACAAGTCATATATTATAATTCGATAAATCTTTTTACGGAATTTAAGAATTTTCCACTTCGACTCTTAAATTGTAAATTGTTTATTATTATCGCCCTGATGGAATAGTCAATAACCGTAAAGAGAAAATATGTAAAACTTGCTAATCAACCCAGACCAATAATAAATTCAGAAGATACATACCAACAAAAAATTATTCTTGACAACCCAGTGGTAGAAGCATTATCTTGAAAGTACCCTAATGTTCTTCTCTGAATAGCGCCTTACAAATATTACAATTGGCGGGAACCGAATCCAAACTTTTATGCAATTTACAAAGAAGTTCATTTTTTCTCACTTTAATACAAATCTCACACGTTTTCAAGACCAAAGTCGAGTCTTCACCTGAAGAAGCAATCTCACCCGCGAGTTTTTTAACATCGTTTCTAGTCTCTTTGTCCAAATCAATTTTTTTGCCCCGCTTACCCTTAATATAATGGGAGATGGCTGCCTCAGATATTCCAAGCCTGTTTGCAGCCTCCTTCTGAGATAGACCAAGTTTAATCAATTCCTTAGCCAATTCAGACCTAACACTGGGAAGCACATACCAAATAACAATTTCACAAGGCGACTTCAACCACAACACCAGACCTTTTTTCTAACTCTATAATTGGAAACCACTTAACTATTGTTAAATTTTTGAATAGCCCGAATAATACTTAAAAAAACCATTATTTAAAAATAGTGGAAAAAACGCCTACAACAACCAGAATTAAAACAATCACCCATTAAAACCAAAAAAAAGAAGAAAAAAAGATAGAAACGAAAGTTATACAGGATAGCAATTAAACGATTGCCATAAACAACCAAGGGGAAACTCAGCCAACGTATGAAGACAACTTCTTAATTTCCGCCTCGGCTTCCTTCATCATCCGCTCAATAACCTCTTTAACCGTGGGAATGTCGTCAATATTCCCGCACGACTGACCACAGAGAACAGGACCGTTCACAATGTCACCCTCATAAACCAAGCCGTAGCTCTTGGTATCCTCATTAATCGCTTCCATGTCAAGCTCCGACTCCACAGCCATCTTAGCATCCCTAGTCAAAATCTCACCGTGCGCCTCAGCATACTTATTCTTAAGAAGACGAATGGGACCAAAAGCACCCTGACAAACCATCGTATCCGAATCCCTTGAACGGACAATAAAGTCCTTATAATCAGGATGGAACTCACACTCCTTCGTAGCAATAAAACGAGTACCCATCTGAACACCAACCGCACCCATCGCAAGCGCAGAAGCAATACCACGACCATCCGAGAACCCTCCGCAGGCGACTACTGGTTTTTTGCAGTGTTTAACAGCCTCAGTGACTAGTACTGTGGTGTTTACGCGTTCGTAGCTTTGGTGTCCGCCTCCTTCGTATCCGGTGCATATTATGCCGTCGCAGAGTCCGTCTACTTTCATGGCGTGGTAGAGGGTTGGTGTTACGTGGAAGACTAGGAGGTCGGGGTCTTTTTCTTTGAAGAATATGGCGGGTGGTTTGGGGTTGCCTGCTGAGGTTACTAACATTTTTAGTCTTTCTCGTATTTCGGGGTCTTCTTTTCTTAGCCTTACTAGGAGTTCTTGTAGGGCGGGGGCGTCGATTTGCATTCTTGCGACTCTTATGTTTACTCCGAAGTTTCCTTTGCAGTTTTCCATTACGTAGTGTATGCTTTCTTCCATAGATTTTACAGGGTCTACTCCTATTAGGTTGGTGTGTGAGATTATTCCGAAGCCGCCGGCGTTGACTACTGCTGCAGCCAGTTTTGTGGTGTAGAAGGGGCCCATTGCCGCAGAAATTATGGGGTATTTTATTCCTAGTATGTCGCATAGTGGTGTTTTTATTGTCATTTGTTTTCCTCCTTTTGGAGTGGTTAGACGATTTACGGTTTGGGTAAAAAAATCTTTTGGCAGTATAAGTAGTCTCTGTTTACATTTTGGGGTGGTTTTCATTGTTTTTATTGGTTGGTTGTTTGGTTTAGTAAAGTTTAATAGGTTTTTTTGTGGTTTGTATGGATAAGTTGTATTGTTTAGTTGTATGGGTGTTTGTTTGGAGGTGTTTTTGATTGGTTGAAGGTAGTTTTTTTGTGATTTCGGATACTCATTTGGGTTTGACTCCTAGTCCTGAAGAGAGGCGTAAGGGTTTGACTTGCGAGCCGGATAAGGTGGGCCAGTTTATTAATTGGCTTATTCGCTTAAAAAACGGTGAGAGGACTAAGATTAAGTTGGGACCTTGGGGTAAGGGGCGTAAGGACAAAATTTTGAAGCCTCCAGAGAAGTTGATTTTGAATGGGGATATCATGGAGCTTTGGGATGCTACTGACCGTGCGATTGATTATAGCAGTAAACCAATTTTGGACTTGCTAGAAAAGTTGAGGTGTGAAAAAGTTTTTATTCTGGGTAATCATGATTACGACTTGCGTCCATTAACAGGGGTTTATCCATCGGGCGATCAGAAGTTGAGTATTGTTGAGGAGTATTATCCCTTTCAGAGCGAGGAGGAAGAGAAGCAAGAGGGTAAAAAGGTTTTGACTTTGAGGAAGGGTAAGCGAGATTATCTATTTGTTCATGGTTATCAATTTGACAGGATCTTCAGGTTTCAGCCTTGGAAGCTCTTACCGGGAATTCGTTCGGGAGCTCTTGCATTTGGTAGGTATGGAGATATTTTTATCGGGTTACTTGTTCTCGGAATAATAGTTGCGGTTTTAAACCTTGTTATTATACAGTACAATCCTTTTAGTTTTCTAAATTTGAATCTAGGCTTTTGGAATTCTATTCTTCCCATCTTGACAATTTTCGGTAATCCCGCTCTAATTCTTCTTTGGACCATTTTGAGTGCTCCGCGTATTTTCTATCTTTATGGTAGAAAGATATGGAACGGGGTGGTTGGTACAAGGTATAATCGCAAGGCCTCGATTAAGGGTATCCTCAGCTGGTGGCAGAGATTCTCTAAAAAAAGAGTTGTGGAGAGTAAAAATTTGAGGATAGTATACGGGCACACCCACCTTTTTGACGCGGTTTTGCCTGACGAACTAGCCAAGTTTAGCCGTAAAGCAAAAGTAGATATCGCTTGTTTTAATACCCCGGCATGGGTTAAGGACTGGTCTGAGAAGCATAGGCAGAAGCTTCGTGCAGCTTGTCTTTATATTGATGATGAGGATGAGTTCTTTCTCGGGTGGGACTGGCACGAAGAGAAACCCTTTTTGGTTCCAGTTGATGCGGTTTTAGAGAGAAGAGAGAGGGGCTTTATTTCAAAGGAGACTGCTAAAAAACTTTCGAGTATCGATTGGCCGAAGCCTATGGTGAATGTATGGAGTAAAAAATAAGAAAATCAATTTCTTATTTATAAAAATATTT
>DXJA01000158.1 GCA_019056875.1 Candidatus Jordarchaeum madagascarense | reverse complement strand
TCCTATAATTAATAGGAAAGAGGGATTCAAATGAGTATGAGAAAAAAGGAAGATACACAAAATTTAGAGAAAATGGCTAAAAAAACAGTCATCGACAGAGTGATTAAAAAGGAGGCCGAAAAGGGAAGATTATTTGGTAAGACCGCTTTTATAACAGGGGCTGGTGCTGGCATTGGACGAGCGATTGCCATACGCTTCGCCAATGAGGGAGCAAAGGTTTGCTTAACCTACAATACTAATCGTGATGGTGGAGAGCAGACGGTAAGAGAGATTGAAAAGCTTGGCGGAACTGCTCTAGCTGTTCAGTTGGACGTGAGAGATGTGGATTGGATCCACAGGGTGTTTGAGGAAACAGAAGCAAATCTTGGAAATATTGACATACTCGTGAACAACGCGGGTACCTATTCCCTTACTTTGGTCAAGAATATGACTGAGGAACAACTGCAGGAGATGTTTAGGGTTCATGTTGATGGCACCATCTACTGCTCCAGAGCCGCCATCAAATCAATGAGAGAGGGTGGAAGAATAATAAATATGGCTTCTATAACCGCATTTTCCGGTGATATAGCCATGTCTCATTATAGTGCGGCAAAGGCAGCGATAATAGGATTCACCAAATCACTGGCACTAGAGGTTGCACGCCACGGAATCACCGTAAACGCTATAGCACCCGGAATCATAGAAACAGCCATGTCCAAAATGATGAATGAAGTTGCACCAGATTTCACTAAAAACATACCCATCCCTAGATTAGGCACACCAGAGGAAGTAGCCCATGTTGTATCTTTTCTAGCATCACAAGAAGCAAGCTACATAACAGGAGCGGTGTTTACCATAGACGGAGGTCTCTCCCTATACACTCCAATGAATCAAACACTATACAAATTGTTCCTAGAAGCAGAACTTAGCCAAAAATAAATATCTACTAAATAAATGGCTTGAGTCTTGGAGAGCGTTTAATACATAGGCAAAGACCTCCCACTTCCATTTATCATATCTTCTATCCGCATCTTCTACTACTTTTTCTATAACCTCACGGGTTTATCCGGTTTTTTTCCAAAAATAATTTATGGAAATTTCTACTCCAAACATCTATTGGTAAAGTGTTTTTTGTTAGAGTGTCTCACCAGAATAAGCAAAGGGGAAAAAACTATGGTACGTATGTACGGAAGCCAATCTATGATAGGCCTCCTTAAAAGAGTACTTGTTAGGAGTCCTATTGAGGCGAATCAATATGCAGAAGGATGGAGAAAATGGGGTTATCTCAGAAAGCCAGACACTGAATTAGCGAGAGAGGAACATGCTAATTTTGTTGAAATTTTAAAAGGGGAGGGGGTGGGAGTAAATTTTGTTGAAGATACGCATAGAGAACGTTTTGACGCGATTTTTACCAGTGACCCCGCGATGGTGACAGACCGCGGAGCGGTAATTCTCCAGATGGGCAAAGAGTTGAGAAAAGGAGAAGAAGAAGCCCTAAGAGAAAAAATTGAAGAAATGAATATTCCCCTTCTTGGAAGAGTGGGAGGGGCGGCAACTCTTGAGGGGGGAGACATACTATGGCTCGATCAAAAAACCGTTATCATAGGTCGATCATACCGTTCGAATAGCTTGGGATTTGAACAATTGAAATCTATTCTTGATAATTTTGTCAGTAATATCTGGCAGCTGGATTTACCCCATTGGCATGGACCGGGAGAATGCCTACATCTCTTATCCTTAATCAGCTTGATTGACACGGATTTAGCATTAGTTTATCCTGAGTTGGCTCCCATAGCCCTGATTGAGACTCTAAAAATTAGGGGCGTCCAAATAATTGAGGTACCGAGAGCCGAGTTCGAATCACAAGGATGCAACGCTTTGACACTAGAGCCTAGGAAGTGTTTGACAGTAGCTGGAAACGCCAATATCCAAAAGTCCTTGGAAAAGGAGGGAGTGGAAGTAATTGAGTTTGAGGGGAATGAAATATGCCTCAACAGAACAGGTGGACCCACATGCCTCGTTTGCCCAATACTGAGAGAATATTAACCCTTTTTTTTCATTCTAACAATTTCACTACTATTTCACGTTATTTTTACCGTTAATTAGAATTAATCAAGGACAATAAGTATTTATTTTACCAAATAAAAGAAAATATCGCGGGATTAAAAAAGTCTGTATATTGCTGTTAATTTTGGATGAGTTATCAGCAGGGGGATTACTTTAGATTTAGGTTCTCATGGATGAAGGAGACTATGTCTTTTATTAGGGATCCTGGTCCGTAGACGTTTGCCACTCCCATTTCTCTTAGCTCGTCGAAGTCTACTTCGGGAATTGCTCCGCCTACTAGAATCATGAATTTTTCTCCTATTCCTTTCTCTTCTAGTGTAGATATTAGATTTTTTGCGTAGGTGAGGTGTGCCCCGGAATGTATGCTCATTCCGATAATGTCAACATCCTCTTCTATGGCTGTTTTTACTATTTGGTCTATTGACTGGAATCCGCCGAACACAACTTCCATTCCCGCGTCTCTCAGTCCCATGGAAACGGTAACAGCGCCCCTCCAGTGACCATCCACTCCGGGTTTTGACATTAGAAACTTTATTTTCTTCGGCATAAAAAAGCACCTCTTAAGTTAGCATGGGTGCGTCCCAGGTTCCCCATATTTCTCGATAAATGTTGCATATCTCTCCTAAGGTTGCGCCTTCTTTGGTGGCTTTCATGATAGGGGGTAGTACGTTTTGTTCTTTTTCACAAACCCTGCGCAGTTCGTTTAGATATTCTTCCACTTTTTTATTGTCTCTTCGCGCTTTTAGTTTATTGATACGTTCGATTTCTATCTCCGCAGCTCTTGGATTTGTTCTGAACACTTGGCGGGTTGGTTCTTCCCCCATTCTGTACATGTTTACGCCTATTACTTTCTCCTTTCCTTCTTCTATGTTGGTCTGACGCTTGTGGAAGGCGTCTCTCATCTCTGCGAACAGCCATCCACTCTCTAAGCCTCCTACTATGCCTCCGTGGGCCTCTATCTTGTCCAAGTATTTCCAAACTCTTTCCTCTATTTCATCTGTTAACCATTCCACGTAGTAGGAACCCGCCAATGGGTCTATGGTATTGGTAACTCTGGTTTCTTCTGCTACTACTTGTTGGGTTCTTAAAGCAAGCAGTACTGCCTCCTTACTTGGGAGGCATATTGCTTCGTCGTAAGAGTTTGTGTGCATGGACTGGCAGCCGCCTAGCACGGCTTCGAGAGATTGGATTGCGGTTCTCACTATGTTGACGGTTGGCTGTTGGGCGGTTAACGAGCTTCCCGCGGTTTGAATGTGGAACCTGAACTGGTAGGAGTTCGGGTCTTTTGCTTCGTATTTGTCTCTCATGAGTTTGTACCATATTCTTTTAGCCGCCCGGTACTTGGCGATCTTCTCAAAAAAGTCCTTGTGTGCCGAGAGATGGAATGCCAGTCGACCCACAAATTCGTCTATTTTCCAGCCCCGCCTAATTACATCATCGATGTGTGCGATGGCGTTAGCGAATCCGAATCCCAGTTCCTGAATAGCGTCAATGCCTCCCTCTCGGTAGTTGTAAGTGGTGAAGTTTATGGGGTGCCATTTTGGAACATTGAATTGGGGTATCGTCCATTCGATTAAATCGCAGGCCAGTCGGAGCAGATGGTGCGGTGCAACATTTTCGTAGGGAACAAATCCCAGTGTCATTGTGAGAATATCATTCTGACAGGTTCCCATCAATTTCTTAATATCAATGCCTTTAGCCTCGGCCATGTTAAAATACATTGCACAAACTGGAGCGGATGTGAAGGGCTCAACAACCAGAGCCACGCTAATCTGATCTATGGGTAACCCCTCCGTGAGTGCAAACATGCTGTCAATGCAGTAAAGCGGTACACCGGAGGTACCAACCTCCGCTATGCCTCTTGGGTCATCCGGATCAACACCATTGAAGGTTAAACCATCAACTGCAGCACTAAACCCGGTCTCCCCTTCCTTGTATAATAACTTCCATCTTTCATTCGTCTCCTCGGGAGTCCCATACCCTGAGAACAATCGCATGGTCCAAAGACGACCACGATACATATTATAATAAATTCCCCTGGCAAAAGGTGGTTCACCAGGGAAGCCAACATCACTCAAATAATCATGGTTTTTAATATCGGCGGGAGTATACAAACTCTTTACCGGAATACCGGAGTCGGTTACAAAATCCGCGTCGCGTTCTTTATACCCTTTAACCTGCTTATCCCATTCTTTCTTGCTATCTTCGATTTCTTTTATCGCCTCATGATCAAACATTAAACCACATCCCTTAGCCCATCAAATCACATTTAAGTATCCAAATAATTATTACCGCTTTTTTATACAATTTTAGAAGTATTATGCATTTCGGGCTGTTAATAATTTTTATTCACGATTGCACCGTGCTTTATAATTTTTTTTGTTTACTATGCTCAATGTGCAGTAGCAAAATTAAGTAGACTTGGATGTTTCTTAATTGGTTAAACGGCGATTGAAATGAAACAATCCAAGCCT
>DXJA01000157.1 GCA_019056875.1 Candidatus Jordarchaeum madagascarense | reverse complement strand
TTTATACTGTTAAACATTTTAGAATTTATTGTACTGCCATATAGAAAAATTAATAAATCGAAACCACTTACGTTTTAGTGGAAGGAAAAAGTAAAGTAAAATAGAATAAGAGGTAGGGTATTAATGCGCACTTTTGGTTTAAAGTTAAGAATGTTCCTAGTGATAGGGCTATTGTTCGCAATTCTCTTCGCACTGTTTACCGGTATTGCCTATCTGTTCGGTTACTTCCAGCCTTACGTCTTCGTCTTTATGGCCTTAGGCATCATGGCGATACAGTATATTACTGGTCCCTACATTGTGGGGTGGACCATGAAAGTAAAATACGTCACGCCCTACGAGGAACCTAGACTCCATGGCATAGTGGACAAATTGGTATTGAAACTGGGAATAGATAAGCCCAAGGTTGGCGTATCCCACGTAAAGGTTCCCAATGCTTTCGCCTTCGGAAGATGGAAAAAGGATGCTCGAGTGGTAGTTACCAAACCACTACTAGAGAAGCTTAATGATGGCGAATTAGAAGCAATAGTCGGACACGAGCTATCCCACGTGGTTCACCGCGACATGATAATAATGACCGCCATTAGTGTTGTACCCCTGATATGCTACTACATCTTCCTAAGCTTGGTATGGGGCGGAATGGGAGCCGGAGGAAACAGAAACGCAGGATACGCAGTACTGATAGGGCTAGCAGCGTTTGTGATGTACTTTGTAACCAATCTGCTGGTACTCTATATTAGCAGAGCAAGAGAATACTACGCAGATGCAGGCAGTGCAGAATTAACCAATCAACCCCATAATCTAGCCTCAGGCCTCTACAAACTAGTACTGGCCAGCAAGGACATAGATGAAAAAGCGCTACATGAAGTTGAAGGAATAAAAGCCTTCTTCGCCACCGATCCCACTAAGGCTAGCGGCGAAGTCAGAATGCTGATTGAAGCCGACCTGAACAGAGACGGAAAACTGGACGAATACGAAGTAAAACGCTTCGCAGAACAAGCAAAAGCAACAAAATTCTCAGCACTAGCAGAAGTGTTTTCAACACACCCAAATCCAGTGAAGAGAATCGTAAAACTAGCAGAAATGTATTAAGATAACACCCTAGTATAAAAACTCAAAAGGTGGCGGATAGCGTCCCCACCTTTCCCTCAAAAATGAGGGAGTATGTTTTCTTGTTTTCATCTATTCCAAATATGTTTATTTCGAGTCATTATTATCTGTTTGCTTATTTTGGTGCTTTATCCTGAAGGATTCTTTCAACGCATCTTATTGCTGAGTCTGCGGCGGAGTTCATCCCCACGCCTCTTCCTCGATAGGTGTCCCCCGCGAAGTAGAGACCTCGTATTCCGGGGGCCTTCAGGTCTGGTTTGTGTTTTCCAACCATTCCCGGCTTTCGGGCTATGCCGTCTATACCGATGTATCTTGCGGGAAGCAGCCACTCGACATGGTCTTCGAAAGTGGGAAATAAGTGGGTCAAGTCGTCCCATAGAACATCTAACCCGGATCTTACCCACCACTTATCATAAGCGTTCTCGGGTTCACAAGGGCAGCCCATTGATAGGAGAAACTTTCCTTCAGGAGCGGTGCTTGGGTCAAAGTTTGAGGGGGCGTAACACTGCAGCGGTAACCCGGTTTGGGGAAGTCCCATAGAGACACGGTACTTTTTATCCTCCCAAAGAATCTCGTCCAAACCCATGAGATATCCTATGGCGGCCGAGGTTTCTACAGACAGGCTGTCTATCTTACTTGTAAACCAGGAGGGAAACTCGTCTAAAGGTAGCAAATTTTCCAAGTACCATAGGGGAACCGCGCAAACAACGGTGTCCGTTCTCAGGAACTCGGTTTCATTAATCAGCCACTGCTCAAAATTTTTGGGGGCATCTCCCACTGGTTGTTGCACAGCCACTCCGATAACTTCGCCGTCCTCGATGAGGACTTCGTCTACTCCGGTTCCAGTGAGAACCATGCCGCCGTTTTCCCTGACCACCTCAGCCATTGGGTTAACCAGATTTATGGAGCCTCCCCTTGGAAAACCAGCGGTGAGCAGTGTTCCCTTAACCTCCAGATTCTTGCGCATCTCGTAAATCACTTCGCTTGCTGCCATCTCATTCCAGTCTATGAGGGTTGTGATCATCATTCCCAGATAACTGAAAAAGTCGTGAACTTCCGGGTTCTCGGTTATGCCTTCCACCCATTCTCGGAGAGAAACATCGTCCAGTCCATCAATATCCTGATAGCTGATTTCGAAAAGAGCTTTAATCACCTTCTTGAAGTTTTCATTATGAGATGACCTAATTTCTCGGTACTCCGAAATGTCCTGCCACCTATTATCCTCCCAAACATTTACACCCTCTGACCAAGATGCCAGTTCAACCTTTCTACCTATTCTCGCTAATAAATCCGCAACGGTACTAACATCTCCCCTAGAGAGGGCGTGAAGACCAGTATCAATTGTGTAGCCCCTAAAACCCGTAGTGGTGGCCCGGCCACCAATATAAGGAAGCCTCTCATAAACAACAACCCTAAAACCATTAGAAGCAAGTAGAGACCCGCAGCCGAGACCCGCAACACCGGCACCAATAACCACCACATCAAAATCGTATTCTGACATAAAAATCAACCCATACAGTTCTCGCAGAATTCTCCCAGAGTTTAAATCAAATTCATTTGCTACCATTTAAACTTTATTATTAATTAGTGGAGTATACCAGAATTAACAATAGACACATAAAACTTAGATACATAAGTCGCCATAAACTGTTTGTTAATGGAAAAAAACAAAAACCATGAGAGATTAATATTAGTCTAATTCCGTTCGTAGGAGATGGTTCGAGATGGGAAGTTATAAGGATATTATTTTTGAGAAAAAGCCCCCAATTGCTTGGGTGACATTCAATAGACCGGATAAGCTCAACGCCATATCCTCGACTCTTATAGAAGAACTAGACGATGTATTGAACACGCTCTGGGATGATGATGAAATTAGAGTCCTAATAATTACTGGTACCGGGGATAGAGCCTTCTGCGCCGGTGCGGATATCACCATGTTTCAGGGTCAAAAGCCAGACAGCATGTTTCACATTATTCGAAAAATAGTTGAAGTTACCCAGAAGATGGAGAAATTCCCCAAGCCCATAGTTGCGGCCATCAACGGCTTCGCTCTGGGCGGAGGGTGCGAAATAGCAATATCCTGCGATTTTAGATTGGCAAGCGATAAGGCTGCGTTTGGACAGCCCGAGATAATGTTGGGTTTAATACCCGGAGCTGGAGGAACCCAGAGACTAGCAAGACTCATAGGACTGGGAAGAGCAAAAGAACTCTGCATGCTTGGAGGACGGATTCCCGCAGCCGAAGCTCACCGTATCGGCTTGGCTAACATGGTATTCCCGGCAGACAAATTTAAGGAAGAAGTCCAAAACTTCGCTAACCGACTAGCCGAAGGCCCACCAGTTGCGTTGAAAATGGCCAAGTACGCCTGCAACTTTGGAACTCAAGTTCCGCTTGATGTAGGATTAGTATTGGAGTCTGGCGTCTTTGGAATTCTATTCGGAACCGAGGACATGGTGGAGGGCACATCCGCATTCCTAGAAAAAAGAAAAGCCAAATTCACTGGCAAATAATATCCCCCACCTTTCTATTTTTTTAATTCCGATTAAAAACAGTCTCCCTACAAAAATTGTCTCCAAGATTGAAAATAAGTATATCAAATCATGTCCTTTTGGTTCTATTATTAAGAATAGGGGGGCTTTTGAATTGTCTTCTTTAATGAAATTGAAATTCGTA
>DXJA01000156.1 GCA_019056875.1 Candidatus Jordarchaeum madagascarense | reverse complement strand
TATTTAGATGCACTGTTAAGAAATCTTGTTTGCATTGGTATCTAAATAAACAAGATTTCTAGCCATTATCCTGAGCCCAGTTGAATCATAAAAACTGTTAAGAATTCACTTGAGGGGCCGATGCATTTGCCAGAACCAAAAGATAAAGTAAAAATCCAGATTGATTCTATTAAAACCCCGGTAGGTGAAGTCCCTACTGTTGAATCATTAAAAAACGTGGTAGCCGGTTTAAACACTCTAAACTCCGACATGGACAACCTTAATACAAATGTGGAAAGAAACATGTCCGCAATTGATAAAGAACTCAGAAACATTCGAAAGCTAATTGCGGAAGAAACCGTTTCCTTCGAAGTGATGTCACAGAAATTGGAGAAAGTTAGTAACCAGCTAGAACGATTAGCCAAGAGTGAAAAAGAAAAATGGGAATCTCTTCAGGAAATAATGATGGATATAGCAGAAATCATAAAGGGCTTTCAAGCAAGCCTTGATGAGTATTCTTCAAGGGTGGATCAAAGGATAAAAGAAACGTTCAAAGCATTAGCCGAAATAATAACAGTCACTGTACGAGAAGAGCAAAAATAATATCCAAAGCCTCGATTTTTTTTGAATATCACGAGAACCAGTCTTATTCCTAATTCCTATTCCCTACTGTTTTTTTTTTAAATAACTTGTAGGAAATTAAAATAAAAAGAAGGAAAGAAGTTTAGTCGATTGAGAGCTGGGGTTCCTTTCTTGTATACTTGCCTTCACCCTCAATCGTGTAAGATAACGAGATCTCCTGTCCTGGCTCTATTCTCGTAAAGTGCCATTCGAGCACTAATCCTTCAATGGACTCCGTTACCTTAGGTGGTATCTCCTCTGGTTTCCACTCAACTAGACTAAAACCTAGCGGAACAAAATCCTTAACCGTAACGTTAGCCATGCTAACCTCACCAGTATTCACAATAACTAGTGGAACAACATGTTGTCCTGCTTTGGCTCCTGGAGATACGGCTTCTTTGTATAGTCTTACTGCACGGCGGGTGTATTTAATTCCAACTTTTGGAGGATTAGTTTCTAGACCAAGATACTCCGCATCAGGTCCTGGCGGTGTTATGTTTACTGTTGCTCTTAACGGAGTTAGATAATTCTTTTCCGGTTTCGGCTCCCAAGCCATAATGGGATAAACACATTTAACGATTTGCCCGGGGTTTACCCCTCCAACAAGGCTTTTCATATTTTTAACAAAAACTGTGAATCCATGCCTTACTGCGGGGTCATCATTGTTAGGATTGATAATTACTTCTACACCTTGAGATAACTCTCTTTCATTCACATAAACTTTGACTCGCTCCTGTGAAGGAGGTTTAAAGTCTTCAGGAACAGCATCGTATATCGTTACCTGATCTAATTGGGCGCTTCCAATATTTGATACCAAAACCGTTACAGTCATCGGTGTTTTATCATACGCATCTACTTGGGCTGGTGTGAATATCTTCTCGGTTAGTATTCGTTCTACTGGAAGCATGGTGTCTTCCTTAATAATGGTGGCATACACGTGGCGAGTTACTTCTTTAACTACCTTATAATCAATATTTGTCTCAAAAACGGGCATTGCAGCGCTTTTAATAGTAAATTTATACTCCCATGATTGTCTAGGTGGAACATCCTTGTTAGGTTCCAACGAGAGAAGCTGATCCTTCATTTCTCCCTTAATTTGAAAAATGTCAACCTTTAGAAGTCTTTGTAAAAATTCACTCGTATTCAAAAACTCAATTGTACAATCCCATGTTGAGGGTTGCGAAGCCGATTCTGCTGGTTCTATTGCAAACCTATTGTCTGAAATAGCTATAATATCTGGGTTTAGGAGTGATCTCGTTCTATCCTTGATATGATATTCTGCTATAACTTTGCCTGCACCAATTGGATCAATAGCTTCTGCAGTAATTTTGAATTTAATGACCAGTGTGGCATCACTTCCGGGTGATAGTTCAAAATTCTTCCACACAACCTCTCTTGATTCAGGTTCAAACTCTGCTGTTCCTGTAGTTGGCGGCTCTATCTCAGGATCTCCAAAGCCCTTTGGTACGACTTTTCGAACTTTTACTTTATCTATGTAAGCATCGGTTGGATTGCTGACCATGATGGTACTACTCACCGGCATCGGTCTTTGGTAGATTAGCGCCCAGTTAACTTGGTCATTTTCATAACAGGTATCCACTATCTCCTTCAGTTTGAGAACAGTTTCCTCAACAGGTACCGTGTATTCCTTTGTCCATTTGCTGCCTGCCTGGACCATACCAACTGGTAGAACGTTTTCTTTAAAGGAGGTAGTTTCCATGCCTCCTAGTCGAATTTCAGCGTTCCATACCCTGTTTTTTGAACTATTGTTGTTAACGGAGATTATGCCGTTTACGATTAGACTTTTAATCTCGTGTTTCTGGTTTATGACACAGTTAACATTCTCGGTTACGTCTAAATTTAGTTTTAAGCCTTCTATGCTCACGGCTTTTCCCTCACCTAATTCTTAGGCACATTTAAATTTGCATTTAGCTTTTTTACATAATTATTATCTTTTAGTCTTCTTTAACTTTTTTACCCATATCTTGTTATCAATTTATAGGATGAGAAACTGGCGCTCAAATTTTATTTGTTCACGTGGACTAACTTACACTAAACTCGGTTCCTGCTAACCATTCAACTCTTATTTCCTCACCGGGATTCATTTTCCTAAACTTTGTTTCTGGTGCCACTGTTTCCGCATGGGTAAAGAAATAATCTATTTCATGTTCGGTTCTAACATGCATCGGTATAGCTAACTGTGGTTTAATGTCTGCAATAGCGGTTAAGGACTGGTTACTGTTAAAGGCCTCTGTTTCATCCACTCCAATAAGTAAAACATCAATTGGATATTGTTCTAAAAATCCTTTGGTCATAGCATCCCCCAGGTGGGCTACGCGTACTCCTTCAACCTCTACTATAAAACAAAGGTTAGGCGTGTTAATAGGTTCTACCGATGGACCATGTTTGAGTTCCAGAGCTGTAATTTTTACATTTGGTCTATCAAATTGTTCTCCGCTTTGTAGCTTTCTTACTAGCCATTCAGGAGCCCCTTTTTTTAAAGCCGTATTTATGGTGTACTCGTTTCCCAGCACAAATGCCTTTTGTTTTGAAGAAAGCTGCGCAGTGTTACCTAGATGGTCTTCATGTTCATGTGATACACAAATAATGTTTGCCTTCTCAGATTCTGGCACCAATATTTCGTTACTTAGTATACCTGGATCGAAAATAATACTGATTTTAGGGGAATAAAGTTTGAATGCCGCGTGCCCAAAGTACTTTAACATCGGCATGTCTAAATCACCACTTTCGTTATTAGCTATCAATATTGAAAACTAGATTCTTATGAAACTCGTATGAGGAAGTTCAGTACTTAGCTAATATTGAGATTTTGTCAATGGTTAAAATAGAAGTTTAGTTGTATTTTTAGGTTTTGGTACTCTTATACTAAACTTGTCCACAAATCTTCCTTTGTTTTAAAATAAAGTAAATAAATACATGTGTTAACAAATTTTTTGGCATTTGATCTACTGAGAAAAAATAAATAACGCTGGGATACCTATTCCATACAGAGGAATTCCAAAAACTGTTTCGTGGTGGTCTATATTGTATGAAAAACCGAACAAAGACGGTTCCCCGTCAAAAGAACCTTTGGATAGTCTGTCTTTGGATGAGCAGTTCGACAAAGTTGAAGAAGTATCTATAATTGAGCTAGAAGAACTGGCTGATGCGTTAGAATTAATCCTAGATTTGCAGCCCCATGTTTGTGTGATCCGTGGTACAGACTATCCATGCATATTCTGCGAGAAAAGGTGTGACGTTGGGGAATGTAAGGAAATAAGGGTTATGCGGGGAAAAGGATTAAAAACGATAAATAGTTCCATGCTTTCTCTAAACTTTGAAAAGAGGGATGCGTTTGAGGATTACCTGATTAGTAAACTGGTTCGCGAACTGACCCGGGAAAAACTTAACCTCGTGAATCCCGAAGAGGGTTACGATATAACACTCTTTTTCAAGCAGGAAGATAGATGGAGAAAAGATGAAATTATAGTGTTCATACTGGGACTATTTGATAAAGTAAAAACACTTATGCCCGAAGCGAAAGCAGTAGTAAACACTTGGATAAGAAATAAAGTAAAGGACTTTCAAAGAAAAGAGACTCTTAAAAAGATGAGAGAATAATTAAGCAAAAAAGAGTAAAGGACGTTTAGCCTTTACTTCCAAAATATTTAGTCCTCTGAAAATGTGATTTCTTCCGTTTTCCCCGTTAGTGAATTTACTTGTTGTTGAATGGTTCTCATTTCTGAACGAATTTTTGCTCTCTGTGCAGCATACTCTGCCTTTTTTAAGGCTCCAGCCTGATACCTTTTTGTAATATAGTCTAACTGACCCTGAAGTGACCTCATCCTTGACTCCAAGCTTTCCAACTCTTGACGCGTAGCAACATCCGTTACCAAGGATGAGGAAGCCGATACTGGACGTGTAACTGTTTGAATAGTACCCGAAGGAGTAGCCACCCCTCCTTGGCTTAGCACTCTTGCTGCAAACGCTCTAAACTCATCGATAAAAACATCGATTCTCCTTCTCAGAGTAACGACCTCATTCATTAACCTGTCGATTTGAGGTGTATAAGCGGCAGCTATAGGCTGTGGCGCTCTTGACGTATCTTCCATAGGTCTTGTGGCAAGAACTGATTTAACCCTTTCATCGCCTACTGCAATCTCTGGAGAAATACCCAGTTCAGTTAACACCTTTTCGACTTTTTCCGGTTTTGGCACAGTGGGAGTTACTTTAGGCTTTGAGGGTGTAACAACCCATCTAAAAATATTTTTTGCCAAATTCATATTCTGAGAGGTATTAAGACCCCCCATTATTCGATCTCTGAAAATTTCATACGAGCCTAGGGCAACAACCTTACCATTTCCATAATTAGAAACCGCCAAAACATTAGCGTCAGGCGGTTCTGCGGTTCTGCTAGTAATTGCTAACGTTTCTGCTTCTCCCACGATTTTTAAACTACAGCTCGCGGAAAAGCATAGCTCTGTTATTCCCTCAGTTACAGGATGATCCTTAAACTTCGTAATTTTGGGGAGGTTTTCCAATCCAAGATTTTGTCTCTCATCAACTATCTGATTGTTCTGAAAAGAAGTTCCAAAATTCTCGGCTAACTCGTTAAGATTAGTCCTTAGTCCACGATCACCACCCGCATGGCTTAGTAAAACCGCTCCACCACCCCTAGAAACGAAATCTATAACTGCGCGAATTTCTCCGGGTTGCAGCTTAGACTGATCGGGACAAGGAAAAACTACCACATTAAAATCCTTTAGTTTATCCAGTGTAATTGGAAAGTCAACAAATCTTATGCATTGAATACCCTCGGTCTCCAACACTCCTTTAAGAGCTGAATAACTTGTTGTGATACGTCCTCGTTCCTTTTGCGACTCATCAAATAGAGCCCGCCACTTAATCTCAGTCAACAATAAAAACCTCCTATTACAGGTTTAACGTAATATATTCCTCGCTCAATTTTTTAAACACTCTTAAATTAATTTTAGAAAACAACCTTTTAACCTTTTTTTATTTCTGGATTATGAGAAAGTGCATCCTATATTAATGCTTTATCATTTAACAATTCTAACTATTTCATCATT
>DXJA01000155.1 GCA_019056875.1 Candidatus Jordarchaeum madagascarense | reverse complement strand
GGTTAAAAAAACCTACTCCTCATTCCTTTCTTTTTTTATTTATTGGGGTATTCATTCTTGTTCGTGTTTTAAATCCGCTATTTTCGAATCATTGTTTATCTGTGTTATTTTTGTGTGAAACCATATTCGCCCAAAGGTTTTCCGAGGCTATAGTATTCTCTTGAGACTGGATTCCAGGTTATGGCTTTCAGTTTTTTAAAATCGATACTGGTGGGGGAATCCATAACTTCTTCATCTGCATCAATGTTGACTATTTCCCCAATGAAAAGGTCATGTGCGCCTAGTTTGATAATGTCTTTGACCTTGCACTCAAGGTTAACTGGGCATTCCTTTATTAGCGGGGGTTTAACCTTTTTTGCTTCCACTGGTGTAAGTTTAGTTTCTTTAAACTTGTCCACCTTTTTCCCAGTCACCATGCCGCAGTAATCTGTTTCCTTCACGATATCGGCGGTAGGTATGTTTACAACGTACTCCTTGGTTTTGCTTATCAACTCGTGAGAATAGCGTGAGGGCCTTATTGAAATCCCTACCTGAGGAGGCTCCGAACACACAACTCCAACCCACGCCAAGGTGCAAACATTAGGCTTTCCTTTCTCATCAACCGAAGTTGCCAAAATCACAGGGGTCGGATACAAAGCAATAGCGGGTTTCAACTCTTTTTTAGAAGACAAATGTTCCACCTCTCAAAAATACATTTTAAATTATATCAACTTGTAGCATTTATTCTTAACTCATAGAATACGTGTTCCAAAGTTACTAGACTCTGAGGGTCGATGGGAGTTGAGCTGTTATTTGTCCTTTTTTCTTCCGCTGATACGATGAACTAGGAAAAACAATACGAATGCCACAATTATCATTCCCAGAAATATCGATTTATAGGCATTATCAACGATTTGGGAGTTCCATACTCCCCCTAGGCTGTAGGCTATGAATATGATGTCGCCTTTAACATTGATATAAAGCCAAGAAGACTTGTAATAAGCGTATATCCAAAAACCGCTCTTGTACTCGAGGATTTGCGTTTCTGAGAGAGTTAGGGTTTGACTGGCCAAGAATTTAGTGAAACCATGAACTTCTTGGTAGTAGTGAATGGTGAAGTTCACAGGGCCTGTCGAGTTCTTCTGGAGAGTGAGCGCCCACACACTGCTGCCACTATACTTATATTTCGCTTCTGCTGAGAAGTTAGTGGCACTTATATTGCTAGCATTGAATCTAAGACCTACCTCAAAAATACCGGTTTTTATAATTTTGATGCAAAAGTTCAGGGTATCATTTGCCTCCAAGTATCCTTTAAGACAGGGTTCAACTCCAAAATAGGAATATTGGTTATAGACGCTGTAGTAACTTACGTTTAAGGTAAAGTTGGGATTCTCGGAGGTGAGCACACCAGTAACCGTTTCCTCGGTAGAGTAAGTGGGATATGGTAACAGCATCATTTCCCAATTTCGACCATATTTGAAAGTAAAAAAGGAGCCTAGAAATATCATTGAAAAGCCTATTAGAAGAATCAGGGAAATCCCAATTTTCATTTTTTTTGAAAATTTCTCCGCCACCAATTGATCCCTCCAATCGCGATATTTCTAATATTTTGATTAATAGAATTTCCAATAAGTCTTATATGTGCAGCAAACTAGTTTTTAATTTTTCTCTTTTGCGGATAATGTAATAAGTAGAAAGTCATTTCTAGCATTTACCTCATTTTTTTCCTGATTATAAGAAGTATAGCAACCCATGCAACTCTGCGAATCTTTTCATCAGTTAATACCTGAATGAGGGGTTCCACCACCTTTCTGCGAAACTTTGAATCGTTATTCCCCCTCAAGCCCTCTTTACTCTCCTTTATGATTAATATCTGCATCTTATTAATTATCTTTTTGATTTATGCAAAAACCCTGATTCTGTGATTTTTACTCTTACTCCCAAGTTTGGCAAGGTTAATTCAACAAATATCAAAAATCTAAAAGTGTTGTGTCTTTGAGAATGATGGTAAAATAGAAAAGGCAAAAATACTATGAAAACCTATGGTGGAAATCAAGGAAAGGAAAGAGAGTTACCTTCGAAAAATTCAATCTATTCAAGAAAACATTAAATCCGTTAAAGAGTGGACAGCAGAAACAACGCTTGAGACTTTTTTGGGAGATAAAAAGACCCGCTTCGCCGTTTTTAAGGCTTTTCAGGAAGTGGTAGAAACCTGCATGGATTTAGCAGCCATGCTGGTTAAAGACCGTGGAGTTTCACCTAAAGACGACTATACCAACTTGGAAACATTAAGAGAAGAAAAAATAATATCTGATAAAGTGGAAGATATTTTAGGGGAGGCTAATGGTCTACGCAACTGGATAATTCATAGGTACAATAAGCTGGAGGAAGCAGAAGCTTACAAAGCGATACTGAGACTCATAGGACCCATAGAGGATTATATAGGAGTTGTAAAAAAGTGGATCCAATAGAGAGAATTAAGAGGGATTTCGGATTCCTAACTGATCGCCGTGATGTTCTGGCCGTGTTACTGTATGGCTCTCAGGCTTCAGGTGATTCC
>DXJA01000154.1 GCA_019056875.1 Candidatus Jordarchaeum madagascarense | reverse complement strand
GGTTTAAAATAGAAAGGATCTTCTATGATACGTTTATTAAGAGGATTTAATTTAATGAACTTACTCTGTATCTACAATTCGAACCAAGAGATATACTGGTAATCACTCTGAGAGTGCTATTTATGAGAGAGAAGTGGAAGAAAAAACGACTACGAAGGCAAAGACGAAAAAGACGGAAGAGAAAGTAAAAACCAATAGTGTATATAAAGAAATATCTATTCAAAGATAACAGTATAGATGCAGAATTGCTCGTTCGGAGAAGAGAAGAAGCGAAGTAACCACCTATTTCTCAAAACCTGTAAATCAGGGATATATTAGATATTCTTAAAGCGCTTATTAGATCAAGAGTTTTAAAAAAATGAGTTTAGTATAAAAATCTGAATCAAAAAAAGGGGTAGAATGATATTGAATCGGTTTACCATTCAGAAATACAAAGAGCGCTTAGCCAACTATTTCCGGTTCAATTGGAGTTTTTGGCAGAACCTCGTTACCACTTTCCTTTATCCAAACAGGCCTCTCTAGTCGCATACCCCCAACACCGGGCTTATTCAGAACCACCGCCGCTATCTCAACCATGTTCGGTTCAAATTCCATCTCATTCCAAGGTTCCATGTCAACAATTATGGGATAGGACTCATTACCCACGCCGCCAATTCCGTGGCCGTAAGCGAATAGTACATCGTTTCCATAGCCATGTTTTGTAGCAATATTAGTGAGGTTGGCGGCGAGTTCTCCGCGGTTTGCTCCTGGTTGCATTCCGTCAATTAGGGCGTAGCAGATTTCCAAGTATGCGTCTGCGAGTTTTTTCTGTTCTTTTGTCGGAGAGTCTACAAAGTAGTTGTGGGATAAGTCACCATAGTATAGCTGGTACATTGAGTGTAAGTCAACAAGTACGTTGTCTCCGGGTTGAATTATTTTTGTGGTGGCAGGGGTACATCCGCCCATAGCGTAGGCGGTTCTGTAGCCGGATGCGATTTCTTGTCCCCCGGTCAGGGTCCAGGCCCAGTCGCTACCCGCCTTTCTCATTGCGTATTCGGCTATTCCTGCTACTTCTGTTTCGGTCATGCCTACGCAGAGTTCGTCCCTTACTGCCTTTTGCCCTACGTCTGTGATTTCGGAGGCTCTCCTTAAGAGTTTTATTTCTTCTGGTTCTTTAATACTAGTGACATAGTCTATTATGGGGGTAGCGTTTTTGAATTCTGCATCGGGTAGAAGATTTTTTAGTTTATCGTATTCGGCTGCTAGTATGTGCCCTGATGCTAGTATCATTTCTTGTCCATACTCGACGCCTATTTTGCTCTTTTCATAGCCAAGTTTCTTAATGGATTCAGCGATTTGGGGTTCTAGGTACATTCCTTCTGCGGGGCCCCAAATGTTTACGTTTTTAATCCAACTATCGTCTTTTACTCTTTCTACGTCGAGCAGCAGGGTGAATATTTCAGGTTCTCCATTTAAGGGAATAATTATTGCGGAACGCCAAGGTATAAACGCTCCACTGAAATATCCCAATGACCTCAAACGAGTTCCGATGATAACATCTATTTTTTCCTCTTCCATTTTAGCTCTGACTTTTTTAAACCTGCCCTCAAAATTTAAACTAATAGGTGTACTCACTTTTTTCACCTCAGTGAAAATACTATATCTGAGTGAAAATTGATAAAGGTAGTGGATTCTGAAAATTAGTTGTTTTATTTAACCTTAAAATTAGGCATCAAGGAACGAATTTGATTATTTTTAATCTCCTTAAAAAAATTTTTTGTTTTTAAAAAAGCTTGCTTCTAATAGGAAGCCTATAGATAAAAAATACTTTGGCGATTGCTATGTTAATGTTCCATCCTGTAGATTTTGATGTGAGAATGTAATTCCTTAAAAAACTATAAAGATAATCATAATGCTAGTAGTTACCGCTTTTTGGAAATTTTTTGAGCTTTTTGGAAAATGAGGTTTGAGTCATCAAGAGTCTCTTTACTTTGTCTGTCGTTGTCCCGAAGACAGTCCCTTGCCAAGTTTGCGTAATACCACGCTTTTTCATAGTAGGGATCGATATCAATTGCCTTGTCATAGTATTTGATTGCCTTTTCTAGGTTCAGACGTTTCATATGGTAGTTACCTAGATTAACCCAAGCGTGTTTGTTTTCTGGGTCGATTTTTAAGGCTCTTTGATAGCAGTCAAGTGCCTTTTCTTCTTCTGCTAGTTTATCATGAATCACCCCTAGGTTATACCATGCAATTCCGTTTTTTGGGTCTGAATCTAAAGCTTTGTGATAACAGTCTATAGAGTTTTCAAGTTTACCCATCGTCTCATATAATATTCCTAGTCCGACCCATGCATTTACATCATTTGGATTGAGTTCTGTACACTTGTTGAAACATTCGAGAGCCTTTTCATACTCACCCTGTTCATG
This sequence comes from Candidatus Jordarchaeum madagascarense, assembly GCA_019056875.1. Lineage (GTDB taxonomy): Archaea > Asgardarchaeota > Jordiarchaeia > Jordiarchaeales > Jordiarchaeaceae > Jordiarchaeum > Jordiarchaeum madagascariense. Next base: position 4,058 of record DXJA01000154.1, on the reverse strand, counting down.
GTATATTTCGCCCATTTCGCGTAGAGCCAAGGGGTCTTTAGGATGGAGTTTTAAAGCTTCATCGAAGCATTTTAGAGCATCATTTGGGGTATCTAGAAACTTGAAAACGTTCCCTAGATTGCACCAAGCGTTGATTAGGTTTATTGCTGCCTCCACTTCATCAACGCTCTGAGTTTTTGAGCCTGATTTTAAATCATTGCAACATTTTGAGGCTTTATCAATGAAATTCTGGTAATACTCTATTGCTGCAGGGTAATTGCCCATAATGCTACTCATCATTGCATGTTTGAACAAATTCATTATCATTAACGCACAATCCTACCGATTTAATAATGCACTTTTTAGAATAATTAAAAATGCTTGGGCAGCAAACTAAGCATTCAATATTTTAAATGTGATAATTTTCCCCCTTTTTTTCCCAAAAAGGTATATAAACTAAACAACTTTCAAACCGATTTTAGGTTAAACAGATTTAAAACGCTTAAAAAGTAACATTAAAAGGCGTGGTAACTTTACGGGGAAACTAAAGATGATGTTGTTAAAAGTTCAATTTTATTCTTTCTCTTTTTCCTTTTGCTGTTCTTGCTTTTTTTCAAACATTTTAACTTCCATAGTTTTAAACCCGAACCACTCCTGCGATTTTCCCTCAAAAAGTTTTTCCATAGCACTCGGTATCTCTTTGCAGAGTCCAGGTGATGAGAATTTACAAGGATTCCCGTCATGCTGAGTACTTAGAGGACAGTTAAAGCAACTAACGGGAACGTCTTTAACCTCTTTCTCCTTTTCCTTGGCGATATCAATTAATTCGTTCGGAAAAACCGTTAGTGAGGCTACATCTTCTTCACCGTGTTTTACACGTTTTTTTATCTCTTCCTTCATCTTCGGAACAGCCTTACGTGTCTCTCGTAGAAATTTCCGGGTGTTATCCTCGTTTTTTTTCTCGTCGTTCATATTTTTCACTGCTCCTAGTGTTAGAGGTAGTAAATAAGGCGTTAATATTGCGTTTAAATTATTCCATATAAGATTAAGATTAAATCAACCTATAAATAAGAGTGTTCAAAAAAGACTTAAAATCTTCTATTGAACAAAAATAAAAGTAACATAAAAAGGGAAATTACTCAGCGGCAAATGTATACTTATTGTTTTCACGAGCCCAGTTTACAGTCTCCGGGTCAACGCGTTTTAATTCGCCTTCAGGAAACATGCTTAACAAGTCCCAGGCAAGGTCAAGAGTTTGTTCAATACTGCGTTCCTCGTATTCGTCCTGATTGATAAATTCTCTTTCAAAACGGTCAGCAAACTCCAAAAACTTCCTATCTCGAGGCAACAAAGCCTCCTCACCGACCACAGCCACTAGAGAACGTAAATCGCATCCCTCACTATAACCGTAGTACAGCTGGTCACTAACCTCACGGTGATCGAATCTGGTATGTTCCTTTCCGATGCCTTCTTTCATTAATCTGCTAAGGGATGGTCTGGGGTCGATTGGAGGGTAGATTCCTTTTCTGTGTAGTGCTTGGTCAACTATAAGCTGTCCTTCGGTTATGTAACCTGTTAAATCAGGTATGGGATGGGTTATGTCGTAATTAGGCATAGAGAGTACAGGCATTTGTGTGATGGTTCCCTTTCTTCCGTGAATTCTTCCTGCTCTTTCGTATATTGTTGCTAGGTCGGTGTATAGGTATCCGGGGTATCCTCTTCTTCCAGGTACTTCCTCTCGGGCTGCAGATATTTCTCGGAGTGATTCGGCATAGTTTGTCATATCTGTTAGTATTACTAGTAGATGTAGGTCTAGTTCGTAGGCGAGGTATTCTGCGGCGGTTAGTGCACATCTCGGTGTGATTATCCGCTCGATTGCGGGGTCGTCTGCCAAATTTAGAAACATTACCACATTTTCTAGAGCGCCTGTTTTTTCGAAGTCTTGCCTGAAGTATCGGGCTTCTTCTTCGGTTATACCCATGGCGGTGAATATAACTGCAAATTCTTCTTCTTCTCCGAGGACCTTTGCTTGTCTTGCTATTTGTGCTGCTATTCTGTTATGAGGGAGACCTGCTCCAGAGAATAGCGGCAGTTTTTGGCCCCTTACTAGTGAGTTCATTCCGTCTATGACGCTGATTCCTGTTTGGATGAATTCTCGAGGATATGTTCGAGCATAGGGATTGATTGGGGCGCCGTTTATGTCGAGTTCTGTCTCTGGTATTATTGGTGGGCCTCCGTCTATTGGTTGTGCTGAACCATCAAATACTCTTCCTAAGATATCTGTGGATAAGGGTATTTTGAGAGGTTCGCCAGTGAATCTAACTGTAGTTATATCAGCGTCTAATCCACGGGTTCCTTCGAAAACTTGAATTATTGCTTTTCCTAAACCAACTTCAAGTACGGTTCCTCTTCGTTTTTCTCCGCTAGGTGTTTCGATGTTTACCACTTCGTTGTATGAGACACCTTCTACCCCTTGAACTATTATCAGAGGACCGGTTACTTCTTGAACTGTTCTATATCTTCTTTGGGTATACATTTTCAACCATCCATTTTTTTAGTTTTTATATTTTGTGAATTTTGAGCATTAAGTAATTTTAATGATTTGAAGATTTTTAGTTTTTCACGCGGGGTTTTGGAGGTGGTATTTTGTTTGGGTATTAGTCGTTTTTGGTTTTAAAGTTTTGTGTTTATATTTTCGGTAATTATTTTCTTTTTCGTCTATTTATTTTTTTTATTAGTTATTTAGATTTGCCAAAATTGGCAGAGTTTATTGGTTATAATAAATTTACCAAGAAAGTATAGAGGTTTAACCATGAGTTGGTCAAGTTTACTTTAAAGTTCTCCAAGCTATAATTATGTTAGAAAAGTATAAGAGTATAGTAAGTAACTTTTCGAAATGCACAATAGACTTATTGCTAAAAGAATGGGCATTCAGAATTCATAGCAGGTTTTATTTTAAAAATTATTAGAGATTTTTTATGCCTTAGTGGGGTTACAGAGATTGTCTTAGTGCGGCTTGAGCTATGGGACGTGCTGCTTCAGCTATCTTATCCACAGCGTCAAGTATTATTTGGAGAGTTATTATCCCCGGCATATTTGTTTCGATGTCTATTTGGTGTTCTGTTTCCCTTTTCTGCTCTTTTATTTGGTTTATTGCGTTTAGAGTATCGACGGCATCTTGTACCTTATGGAATAAGAAAGCGCCCGTCGCTTGTTGGATTAGTTGCAGGGTTTGTTTGATCAGTTCTATAGTGGCTTGATGATGCTTGTTTTTTGGAGGGTGAGGTTGTTTGAGTACGGCGCGGCTCATAGTTTCTATGTTTTCGGCTATATCGTTTGTGGTTGTGACATAGGTTGTATAGTCTAGTGTGTCTTGAGCTGTAAGTTCCATTTGTGTAAGGAGAGCAGGGTATTGGAGAGCTTTACGAAGCTGGCGAAGGATTCGCATATGGTACTTGTATATGTTGTCGCGGCTCTGTATGATGGCTTCCGCAAGAGTTATGTCATTTTCCTGCAAAGCTTGAATAAAATTTTCTAAAAGTTCTAAGGTAGTTCTGCTAATTATGCGTATTAGTAGAGTGAGGTTTGTTTGCTGTATGCTCATAACATCTTGGAGGGTTATTTGGTTAGGAGTTTTGCTTGTAATTTCGAAGCCCAGAAGGTTTTGAGTGATTTGTGTAATTTCTTGATACCGTTTTTGCGTGAAAGCTTGTTTTGAAGTGATGTTAATTATATCATGCCCGCTGAGGTATTTGGTTTGGATTATTTGATCTAAGAATTCTTTTGTAGGGTATTTCTGACTGTCAATAGTGGCGCTCAATACACTTTGTTCAAGCTCCACAGTAGGAGGAAGTATGAGAAGTGAGCCGTCAGAATTTTCCATGATGCTGATTTCCTGTTCACTAGTAAGCTTGTTCCTTTTTGTCCATTCTCTGGGGAGGCTGATTATTAGTGTGTTACTTGACCCCCATTTAACTAATTTTCTAGTTTGTTTTTTTAACAAGAGGATGACCTCTGGGTAAAAAGAATTTTTACGTTTTACGCCATTTTATAGGTAGTTAGTTTTTGTATAATTTTAT
>DXJA01000153.1 GCA_019056875.1 Candidatus Jordarchaeum madagascarense | reverse complement strand
TGTATTTAGCTCAAATTTTGGATCTCCCCTATAATTGCTGGAATAGCGAAAAGAAGCTTAATGCTTCCTTTTTTTGCCTTCCACACGAAACCTGAAAGAAAAGCGAACAGAAACCTCCGTTTGGCAAAAGGAGGAATAATAATCCCTTTCCAATTTGCCGAGCTAAATACACACTACCGTTTTTATCTATGCATTTTCTCTAATGCTTTTCTGAAAACTTTTTCTTTGGAGATCACGTTCCCAGTTCTGAATCCTTTCTTTACTTTTTCCACTATTTTATCTAGGAATTTGCGGTAGCCATTTTTCTTGATTTCTTTCAGGTTGTTTAGGTTCCAATTGTTGTAGCGGATGGAAATTATTTTGAAGAAGTCCTCTTTGCTCGTGAGATTCCAATTATTGGGTTTTGAGGGATAAATACATTCTTCCAAGAATTCGCACTCGGCACAGGTCACAAAACCTTTCTCCATGGCGCAAATTTTGATTGGACAGGTGGGATTACCGTCTATGGCGCAGCCTCTACAGTTCCTCGAGTTAATGAAGTTGGTTAACACCTTTTTAAAAAGTTCAACGCTTTCGGGATCAGTTCTCAGAAAAAAGAATCCCACATCATCGAAATTTAGGGACTCCATTATATCATACATTCTTTTAGCTAGACTCTTAGCCTCCCCTAGGTGCCCGTCGCATGCTCCACAGAAGATTCCACACTTCCCGAAAAGAGCTACCTCCTCATCGCTCAACTTATCCTTATCGGACATAAAAATCACCTCCAATCCTTTTCTCATAACAATATTGATTTTTTAGAAATTCCATCAATAATTCTCTTCTACTTTTTTCCCTGCACCTCTTTTAGTATCTTGCTTGCGGCCCATGTGCCCGACATTAAGCAGGTTTGATATCCTCCACCAACCTGGGTCCAGGCCCCCGCAAAGTAAAGTCCTTTGAAGGGACCCTCTTGAGGCATACGGTTGCCGAGGATGTTATCAGGAGTATAGGGGGTTCCAAGTATTGTGCCACCAGGGTTACCGGTGTAACGCATATTTGTGATGGGCGTGGAAACCTCAACAACTTCAATGTGCTCCCTTAACCTAGGAACGACTCTCTCCTCGGCTATTCTTATCATTCTGTCACCGATCCTTGTTTTAGCATCGAAGTACTCTGAGGGGTTCAATTTCCTCCAGAGTTCGCCACTGGCAATAGAAGTAAGCACCAAGGCGGTTGTTCCCGGAGGTGAAGCGTCAGAGTAAGCAAGATTATAAGTAGCAACCCCTATCTCGGTGGGCTCCAGACTCGCTCCCTCTTTATAGAGTTTGTCAAAATCATAGCTCGACCCAACAAACATCTCGAATTCATCCAATCCCAGCTCAGTGTGCGGTGCGTCCAGTCCCAGGTAAACACAGGCGGTTCCTATGGCTATCGGCTTTGCCTGCAGTCCCTCAACGAAGGGTTTAGGCATCTTATCGAAACCAATTAAATTGCACACTGCAAAGGGGTTAGCATTTGAGACTATGTAATCCGTTTCTATCCTTTCATCTTTTTCCGTTACCACACCCGTTATTTTTCCTCCCTCGGTGAGAATTTTTTTGGCTCCGTTGCTTAACCGAACCTCTCCGCCGAACTCATAAATAGCTTCCACGAAGGCGTTTGCCAGAGTGTGAGATGCGCCCTTGATCTGTGCACCACCGTATCTAAAGTAAGTGTCTAAGCCAGCGGCGGATATTACATAGGAAACCTTTGAGGGGGGGAGACCAAAATATCCCGTAAGCTGTGCGAGGATGGTGCGCGCCCGGCCATCCTTCACGTCAGCATTCAGGACTTCAGCAAGTGTCTTATCCTTGTATTTTACATAATACTCCTGAATCTCCTCTCGGGTTACTCCTGATCCCCGCTGAAGCCCCGTAAGAACATCGTTCGTAGCATGTATTCTGTCAAGAAAACGTACAATGCCCTCAGACTCTTTTGGAAAAGTGTCCAATAGAACATTCTCAATGTTTTCCCTTCCGGCAGGCATAACAAACTCAAAATCGGGATAAACCGATTTGTATAGGGTGGGAAGTTTAACAAATTCCACCCTCTTAGTAATTCCGAGATTCTCAAGCATTTGATACATAAAACCTCTTTTATTGTCAAGATCTAGTCCAGAAAGAGCGTGGAGGGCAACCTCAAACTCGAATCTTCCCCTAACGAAAGATGTGGCATAACCACCAGGCTTATAGTGCTTATCGAGCAGCAGAACACTAAGCCCACTCTTAGCAAGCGAAGCGGCAGATGTGAGACCGCCTAAGCCAGCTCCAATAATCACCACGTCAAACTTCTCAGACAATCTTTATCCCTTCAAAAACAAAACAAGTCTGTTATACCCTTCTTAAATGTACGCGTTAGTAATTATTAAAAGTATTTTGTTGCACTTTTTGGAATTCCAAAAATCAAGCTTTCAAAAAATGGAAGATAGGTTTTTTTAGAGCGATGTTGAGGTTAAACCTCTTTATTTTTTATTGGCATTTTTTCAGTGAATGGTTTCTGCCTTTTTCCAGTAGTGTGAGTGTAGGTCGGTTAACCATTTGTAGGAAATTGGGTTTGCACATCCTATCATGTAGGACATGTCTATGTTTCCTTCCAGAGATGGAAAGCAGATTCCACCCGCATTGTCAAGCACTCCTAAAACAATGTCCACTTTGTCCAGAAATCTTACGAAATGGCTGCCAGACTGTTTGAGTTTTTTGAACTGCTGTGTCTCTATTATGGATTTGGGTAGGATTAGCCTTATGTCTACACTTTTGCCGCTGAATTTCTCGAGTACCGGAAAAACTAGGTGGAAGATCTGTCTTGACATGGTCCAGAGTCTAGATTCGGTCTCAGACATGTATTTCTCCTGAATCGTAATAATCCGATAAACTCCACTAATAATTTCGCACTCGTTCAACTCACCCAATCTGTGTATAAATTCAGCGGGAATAACCGTCAAATCATGGTTCAAAAGGTAATCTCTGTGTTTTGTGAGAAATTTAAACAGAGTTAATGATTGAAGTACAAGTCTACCGTATAGAGTTATTTCGTAGAGTCCATCAGCGGTTTTATCAACAATTTTCTGGGCTGTCAACCGGTTTAACTGTCTATAAACCTCGGGCGTTGTTATCTCTAGCTCTTTTGAAATGTCCGATAACCGTTTGGGCTCCTCATCAATACAAGTAAGCAAAAGCAGCCTCTCAATGGATGCCAGTTCGAATAACAATTTCACAATCTCATCCAATTAATAGTCAACCCCATTAAAACCGGTTGCAGGCAATTTAAGATTGATGCTTAAGATTTAGTATTAATTCTAAAGAATTTAT
>DXJA01000152.1 GCA_019056875.1 Candidatus Jordarchaeum madagascarense | reverse complement strand
TTAAAGGGGCTATGATTGCTGCAGCTGGCTTTTCCGACTCAGGAGCAGAAGGGAAAAGATTGGAAAAGGAGATGCTTGGACTCGCCAAAAAATACGGTATCAGGATAATTGGTCCTAATTCTCAGGGAATTCTTAACATGAGGAAAAAATTGGATACAGCTTTCGTCTATCATAAGGACATAATTCCTGGCGGAGTTGCCATAGTTAGTCAAACGGGAACCTTCATAGCTTGTGCGAAGTATTATTCCGAACTGGTGGGAGGAGTAAGCCATATTATTGATCTGGCGAACATGTGTGATGTAGACTTTTCTGACACCCTTGAGTATCTGGGGAGCGACTTGAATACAAGGGCAATAGCCCTACATGTGGAGGGAATGAGTAATGGTAAAAGATTTATGCGCGTGGCAAGCGAGGTTTCTAAAAAGAAACCCATTGTCGTTTTGAAATCAGGAACAAGCGAGAAAGGCTCAAAGGCAATTCAAGCCCACACCGGATCCTTAGCAGGTAGAAAGGAAATTAGTAAGGCGGCATTCAAACAGGCGGGCTTAATTCAGGCAAGAGACCTTGATGAATGGACAGACATATCAAAAGGATTCAATATACTGCCACCATTGAAGGGAAACCGGGTAGGTATTCTAACATTTACTGGTGGTCTGGGAGCCCTGCTCGTAGATGCTTGCGAGGAATTCGGTTTAGAACTGGCTGAACTATCATCGGAAACCGTTGATAAAATCAGGGAGAACTCGGCAAGCTGGCTCAATGTTCAGAATCCAATTGACATGTTTACGGCTTGCCAGAATTTGGGAATGATCCAAGCCTACAATTTATTTTTAGAGTCTATTGTTAAAAACGAATCCGTGGACTGCTTGGTTTTAATAATACCTCAGTTTACGGGTTATGTCGAACCTATTGACGCTTTTAATAATATAAAAACAGATAAGCCCATAATAGTTACTGGAACCACGGCAGCAATGGATAACGCTGTGATAGAATGGACCAAGAGTGCTCAAGAGCTGGAAAGAAAGGGAATAGCGGTTTATCCTACGCCGAGAAGAGATGCAAGAGTTCTGGCAGCTCTCTATAATTACTACAAAAAAACCGATAAATTATAAAACAGATTAAACGGTTGATTCTCCACATTTTTTTTGAAAAACTAATATCTGAATTATTTAAGCCCAAAAACAGATTAACAATATTTTTACAATCGTAAGTCAATGGAAGAAAAATGATTCAGAGTTTTCCCCCTATTATTGACCGTTTTACGGATAGGAGATAAATATATATGTAATTTAATACTAGTGGAGACTTTAATTTAGAATTAAAATACATAAGTTTATGTGCTTTTCAGATTAAAATATAACCATCTCCGGTGTTTTGGGCGTGCAATTATTTTGAAGATTACAAAGTGGTTGATACTTAGAATCGTGGCGGCCATTGCTACGGTAATAGTGTTAGTGTTACTCATACAATATATTGGTATAGACTTGATCTTATTTCTCATTGGGAATCTGAACTTGTACTGGATTATGGTGTTCGTTGGAGTTTACTCGTTCACATTTATTTTAAGAGCCATTCGCTGGAAATCAATTGTAAAGGCGACTGATCACAATATAGGTATACCTTATACTTTGACCATGCTATGGTCGGGATGGTTTGTTAACGAGGTTACCCCTGCAAAAATTGGAGATGTTGTAAGAATATACCTCCTATATGATAAGGAAAAGGAAATGTCATTTGGTGAGAGTACTTCCACAGTTGCTGTCGAGAGAATTTTTGACATTTTAGCGATAGTATTGTTGGCTTCGATCCTTTTTGGAGTAGTAGCTCTAAATATGTCGATTCCGGATGAGTTCAGGAATTTTATATTGATAGCATTTGTGGTCGGGTTTGTACTACTTGGAGTAATTGTGGCTTTCATTTTTTATGGTGAGAGAATGATTGGATTTACTAAACGCTTATCCACAGGACTTTATGAAAGACTTTTCACGTTTGTTATCGGGTTTAAAGAGGGTATGAGTAGGCTTTACCGTAGACCCAAGATATTGGCGATAGTAGCTTTGCTATCTATTCCGATATGGCTACTTGAAGCAACCTCAATTGTTTTTATAACCCGAAGCACCGGATTCTTTTTACCAATAGAGATTTGCCTTTTGGCAGCAGTTATAGGATTTCTCTCCAAGCTGATTCCTCTACTACCTGGTGGATTCCTAATCTACGAGTTTAGTGTCGGTTTCATACTTTCTATGGCGGGTCCCTTCAGTTTAGGAGCCGGCTCTTACTTACCCTACAGCTTGAGCTTCGCCTTATTTCTACCTTTAAGCTTAGGAGTCGCCTTCGCTCTGCTAGACCACATAGTCAAATTTGTCTACTGTTCAGTAACTGGTATCCCCTCAATCATATACAACGGTGTGGGAACAAAGTTTTTATCGCAGAAAAAAGACACAGTTGAAATTGATAAACAAACCAAAAGCTGATTGGAAAAAAGCATGTCCGCCAATATGGGAAATCATTTTTCCAAAGCGCAAGCGGGAGGATTACGTGTGAAAAAACACAGAGTGACAGTTCTTATACCCTGCTATAATGAGGAGGACAATATACTTGAAGTCATAGACATGGTTAAAAAGGTTGACTTGGATTATCCAAAGGAGATTATTGTTGTGGATGATGGTTCCGAGGATAGTTCGGTGGATAAAGTAAAAACTCAAACTGGCGTTAAACTATTTAAACATGAGAAAAATCAGGGAAAAGGAAAGGCCATTCAAACCGGTCTTGAACACGCAACCGGAGACATAATCGTCATACAAGACGCAGATCTAGAATATTTCCCTAAAGACATTCCCACACTACTGGATCCTCTTATTAAGAGAGAAACCGACGTGGTGTTTGGTTCAAGATTTCTGGGCAAGGCCGATGGCATGTCTTTTTCCCACAATTTTGGAAATAAGGTTCTATCCTGGGCAACTCGCCTTTTATATGGAAACTCAATTACAGATATGATGACGGGGTATAAGGCTTTCTTCAGAAGCGACCTCGAAGGAATCACACTGAAATCAAAGGGCTTTGAATTCGAACCAGAACTCACAATAAAATTACTCAAAAAGGGTAAAAAAATAAAGGAAATACCAATATCCTATTCCTATCGAAAAAAGGGCAAAGCCAAAATCGGGTGGAAAGACGGAGTAATCTGCCTCTGGTGGCTCATAAAAGGAAAAATCTCAAAATAGATTCCATTCTTGCCGCTTATTAGGATTGAAAATTTGTATTATAGCAATTTTATGGTACATTAATATAGAAGAATTTTTATGGAGGAGTGACGCCTAGTAACTATATTTTCGGGTGAGTTGAATGCTTGAATCATTGCGCTCGAAATTAGACTGGGTACTTACCATTATTATTGTTGTTAATGGGGTTAGAGGAATACTTTCCGCCCTGCCTGTTCCTTTAACATGGGATGAGGCGGTGTACGCCAATCTGGCAAATGATTTTTATTATTTCGGCTTTTTCTGTCACCAACCTTTACAGGTAATATTAGACTTTGCAAGAGCCCCTCTTTTACCTTTCACAATTTATTTATCTTACTTGATTACAACCCCAAACATAATAGTCGCCCAGATGGTCACCTTTCTGATTTCCTTAGTGGGAATTTATGCAGTTTATCTTTTGGGGAAAGAAATGTATAATGAGACGGTGGGCAAATTTTCCGCCCTAGCTTTGACCTGTGGCTTAACGTTTATAATCATAGTGTGGGGCATTCTTAGCGAAGTATTTTTCATCGTTTTTTCAGCCCTGTTCCTTCTGTGCATAATCAGAGCTCAAAAAAATCCCAAGTACTATGTGCCTGCGGGAATTTCACTGACCCTCAGTTTCCTATCCAGATATCCGGGAGCCCTAATATTGTTCGTGGGTTTGGCTTTTATAGTATATTCTAAAGGAGTCAAAAGAGTACTAAAGTCTCCTTGGTTTTATTTGGGAATAATATGTGCCCTCCTCACAGCCGTGCCCTGGTTATATTATAGCAAAATAAACACTGGAGGATGGCTGGGACTAATCGAAGTCTTCTTCAGTTCAACCCAAACTTGGAGTAGGACACCATATGTTCTCCCATTTATTCCCCCAACGACTTTACAATGGATTGGGTTTTATTTAGAATCACTAGTATACGCGGTGATCCCGATTTTCATACCTGCTTTCCTATTTCCATACTTTTTCGTTGCATCAAAAATTGAGAGGCATAGCATCGCAGGGAAAACCCTGCTATTTTGGATAATCGCATCCTTGGCGGCCTATTTTCTGCTAATGCCTAGCTCGAGACTTGTAGACTTCTTTCGGTACAATCAAACCTCTCTACCCGCTTTCAGTATCCTCATCGGGTTTGGATTAGCTGTACTTCTCACAGACGAGTTCAAAGAAAGAAAGAATGACATACGGATTCAGAAAAGCATTTTAAGAAACAAAAAAAACCTAGCGGTTCTGTTTCTAATTCTAAACCTTTCAGGAGGTTTCATCGGAGTCTACGCTGTTCGCAGCGATCCAGGGATATTACAGCCTTTAGGTGTATATGATTATTTGAAATACACGACGTATCCTTGGCACATAATACTCACCAATGTGTATCCAATGGCCATGCACTATACTGACAGACTCTGCCTGTGGATCCCAGAGGTTCCATCAGGGATCGATTTACTTGCTAATAGTAGTTACGTAGGCGCAATCTTCGTGAATCTTTTCAGATATGTTCCATTAACAACCCTATACCATTTACAAACCAGTGATTTGTATGAAGACCCATTGGTGATTTATA
>DXJA01000151.1 GCA_019056875.1 Candidatus Jordarchaeum madagascarense | reverse complement strand
GTGTGTTTTAGATAGATTTATATATTAACTTCTGGATAATGATTAACGCCTACCCTTTGTCATGATGGGGGTTAGAGTAAAAAATTGTGGGAGAGAAAAATGGATAGAGCATTTAAATTGGTAGCGTCAGCTGTCATAATAGTTGCAATGTTGGGTATTGGAACAGGACTAGTTATGATTCCCGCGTATAAGTTGCCGGAAACAAACTACCTTGCCCTGGGAATGATCCTCCTAAACCAAAACGGTGGAACCACTCAATCAATTACTGGTCTAGACTCAGAAACAATAGCTAAGATAGAGAACCAAGCGCTTACCCGCGAAGAAATTCCAGAAATCAAGGATAAAATTCAAAACCGCTTGAACCAGGGCTTTCAGAAATGGGCAAAACAGAACTCCATAAAATTCACATTGTTTAACGCAACCAGTGAGACCGTTACTCCTCTGTTCTTCCAGTTCCTAGAGGAGAACCCAAGGTATAAAGAAGCCTTCAAATTGCATGATCAGGTCCTCGCCCAAGAGAACGATTTTAAAATGCAAGAATTAACAAAAACCATATTAGCCATGGATACAAATTACGTTGTGCAGAACGGTGAACTGTTAAACGAATGGAACACAACCAGCGAAGTAAACGGAACCACCTACACCAGTATGTTCAAGGAATACTCACTAGATGTTAATGGAACAACCCTAACCGTGGTTAAAGTAACCATAATGAGCAGCGATGGAACTGTCATCGTCGACCCATACCTGTATGTTCACAAATTCAACCTATTCTACCTTACATTTGTAATCATCAGCTGGTGGCCTTTCTACGGAATATATGTTCCCTGCTACTACGGATGGGACATCTACTCATACACACGCTTCAGTAACGACACCTCAGCCGTCGGATTCAGTGAGGCGGAGGCATTCTTAGCTAATGCCAAAAGTGAACTTGACGGAGTATCCACAACTCTCGGAGTATATGCTGCATTCTGTTTTGTAACGGGTCTTGCGTTACTTGCTACACCCGCAGCCCCGGCTGCACCAGCTTTAGAAGTTATGAGTGGTATATTAGGTCTTGCAGGTGTAGTTGCTTCAGTAGCAGGTACAATTATTCTCAATGAATACCTTTACGCTGCGGCGTATAACTATGTACGTGACCCAACCTTTGGCATCTGCACGATGGATAGACATCATATCATATACGCGTCTAATCCTTACGAATTCTTGTCTTGGAGTAATTTCCATGTTGTATACTGTGATGGGGGTGTAAAACAGATTTCACCCTTTCCTGTCGGAGTTTATTATTACGAACAGTGGTGGCAAGCGCTCACTATTGTTAATTTGTTTACGTGGATTAACAGTAACTATGGCTTTGAACACTGGGTCTGGCTAGGACCCTACGTCCCTCCTGCAATATTCGGTTAAAAGGAGGAAGTTAACTTTATTTTCCCTCCTTTTCCCCTTTTTTTGGAGGTTGATAGATTGTTTGTTTGGCGTGGGTTGGATACGAAAAGCGTGTTAAAAAGGTTATATATTTTGTGTATACCATTTGCAGTATTGTTTTGGATAGCGGCTATTTTTCCTTTTTATCAAGAGTTACTGGGTTACTCATTTACATTCTTTACTGGGTATGGGGTGTTTGAGTACACTTCTCTTGGGATAAAATATTTTGGTGACCTATTGTTTCCGGTGATTACTAGTGTCACGGTTTTTGTGGTGGTGCTCTTCTTCCTTTCCTTGACACCATTTTTGATAACTGGTCTCTGGATTAGTTTTATTCGTCCTTTTAAGGATGTTAAAGGGTTCGAAAAAGCCGAGAAAGTATCCGAAGTAATAGAATCCTTAACAGTTCAAGGGTCTAAGAGAGAAAAACTAATTGTCGCAGCCTTCATGCTAACTAGTATACTAGCAGTTCTATTTTTTTCAATTGTATTTCTTGGTTGGCTCGGAATACTAACATTAAACATTCATTCCTTAATTTTCTTAACGATTCCTCCCCCGATCTTTTTGTTGGTGGCACTGCATTTTGAATCAAGGATTCAACGCTTACTAAAAAATTACGGGGAAATGGTCCAACATAATTAAAAATCAAAGGGCATGAAACCAGTACCATTTTTCTTTTTTATATAGCAGGAAGGTTCATATAAAATGACTTTTTCCCTTTTATTTGGGGCGATGGTATGTTGATTTGGCAGGATTTAGATACGAAAAGTGCATTGAAAAGGTTAAGGATATTGAGTGTACTCTCTCCAGTACCGTTATTTGTTGCTTTTATTTTTACTATTTCTCAGGATTTACTAGGTTATTCATTCAGTTTTTTCACAGGTTATGCATTGTTTAGATACACTTCTCTTGGGATAAAATGGGGTGGCGAATGGGTGATTCCCGTTTTTACTAGTACAACGGTGTTTATGGTGGCGCTCTTCTTCATTCCCTTACCCTTTGTAGTAATTAGTATCTTGGGAGCATCTTTTACTCGTCCTTTTAAAGATGTTAAAGGATTCGAAAAGTTTGGTAAGGTACGTGACGAAGTCAAATCTTTTATAGTTCAAGGGTCTAAGAGAGAAAAGTTATATGTCGCCGCTTTTACACTAACCTGGATACTGATGTTCCTGTTTTGGTCTCTGTTATTTCTTGGTTGGCTTGGAATATTAGTGTTAAACAAAGGTTTAGCGTTTTTGGGACTTCTCTGGACAATCAACCTTTTAGTCGCACTATATTTTAGAGGAAGAGTTGAACAAAGACTAAAAAACTATGCAGAAACAGTCCAAATATAGCTAAAAATCAAAGGAGTAAACTGGTATTCCCCCCTTTTTCCCTTTTTTGGAGATTGATGGTATGTTCGTTTGGCGGGATTTAGATATGAAAACTGCTTCAAAAAGATTACGCATAATGGTTATGCCCTTTGCGGTGCCATTTTTGACAGCTGTTATTTTCGTTGCTTATCAGATTTCACCGGGCCAATCGTTCAACTTCTTTACACGGTATGGAGTGTTTACATACTCTTCTCTTGGTTTGAGATGTTTTGGTGAACTAGTTTTTCCTATGATTAATAGTACTACTCTGTTTGTAGCGTTGCTCTTCATCTCTTCCCTGATACCGATAATCATAGTTACGCCCTTTACCGACTTTTTTATTCGTCCTTTCAAGGACGTAACAGGATTCGAAAGCTTCGAGAAAGTGTGTGAAGCAATAAAATCTTTTATAGCTCAACGGTCTAAGAGAGAAAAACTACTTTTTGCAGCTCTTACTCTAACCATTATACTGGCATGCTTATTTCTGTTGCTGTGGTTCCTTAGTCTTCTTGGAATACTAACAGTAAACTTTAGATTTTCAACGTTCTTAGGATTGCTTTTCGTAAGCAATTACTTAGTCGTCCTATATTCGGGATTTAGAATTGAAAGAGCACTAAAAAAAATATGTGGAAACTGTCCAAAAATAGTTAAAAATCGAAGTGTATGAAAGTGTAGCTTGTCTTTCTTTTTCTTAATTTTTAATAGTCAGCTTCAGTGAAGAAGATAAGATGTTGCTACGCGTCATAAAAAGTTACTTTAATTCGCGCGCTACCTGACTCTCCCGACGAGCCCCATTCATAAATATGTTATGAGCAATAAAACTTGTTGTCTGCTCAGCTTTGGCTTGGAGCAATTCCGCCTTAAGTTCATGAGCATCCTTTAAATCAGCGGTCTCAGGATTATCCAAGACAAAATCCACGAGATGCAGGGCCAACTGTACTTCTTCCGCTTTCTTTAGAGCCTTAGCTCTCTTAAGTAATGCTTCTGTTCCGCCGGCCAAGTTCACAACCTCCTTTGCAATGTCTACTGTCTTTGAGGGAAAGAGGTGTGAGGGATTGCCATCATACCAACCAGCATAGCGTCTATGTATCGCGTGAATAACGAATGGGGGGCATCCATAAACGGGAGCCAAATAGGACTTGTTGGCCAAGTCTTCGGGAAGTTGGACCTCTTCTAGTATCTGCTCGATCCAAGCTCCTTGGTTTAGGCGTTTTACTACCTCCTCGTGGAGATAACGTAGGGCTCGGGCAGTGTCGAGGCAAACTTTCTGAATTTTTTCACCCAGAATGACTGGACCATGACCGGGTACTAGAATGTCGGGATGGAGGGAAGCCATCTGTTCTAGGGCTTCAGCCCATTCGGTCTCGTAGCGTTGAACCTTGAAGGGATTTCCTATATTGGGAAAGGACCAGAGGAGAAAATCGCCTGAAAAGATGACTTTTTTCTCGGGTATCCAAACCCAGGTGGCATCGTCTGTTTCTCCCATTCCAAATCGGAGTTCAAAGGTCAAGTCACCAAGCCGAAAGCTAAAACGATCATGGTAAGTTACGTCTGGATAGTGATATTCTTTGGGCACAGCGCTAACCCCTTCGGGGACGCTGAACTGGATGCGATTAATGAATTCCTGTTGACCCTGTAGTTCCCGGTATCGGTTAAAGCGTCTAACCACGTTTTCGTGGGCAATGATTCTAGGCGGGGGATCTCCCCGCTCCTCAGCGTCCTTTAACAGAGCCCAAACACCGAAAGCATGGTCATAGTGTCCATGGGTGTAAATCACCGAGTGTATCGGGGCGTCAGTAACCTTCCGAATATCATTTCTAATTAATTCCCCAAACTGGTGAACCGCTGTGTCCACAACCACTACTCCCTCATCTGTGACAACAAAGCCTACATTTCCAAAAGTTGTTATAGAGTAGACTTTGGGAGATATCTCTTCAACCCCTTTATATTGTGGAAAAACAGGTTGTGTCTGAGGCTTCTCGTTTTTTGGTTTAACCATTTTTAACGACACCTAGTTGTGGAAATTTTGATCTAGTTTTATTTAAAAAAGGTGGGAAGTGAATGTTGTAAGTTAATTCAAATTATCAATGTATTTTATGTATCCTAAACAGATTTGTAATACTTGTCCTAGGGCTTCCTTGTCAACTACTTCTGGCGTGTCAAGTCTTGTATGGTAGAATTCAGGTAGCCTTCCTTTTAATTCTTGAGAACCGATTGTTGTTGCTGGCAATTTTTTACGGCTGAAAGCCGCCGCGTCTGTCGCTCCAAAGGGCAAAGCTCCTAAACGAGCTTTTACGCCTTGTTCTTTGGCAATTTTTAGTAAAGAGTTGCATAGCTCTGAATCATGTTTTGCGCCGATTAGTGTTTCTTTCTCCATTATGACGACGCAGTCTTTTGCCGCAATGCCATCCATGTTGATTAAAATTGTTTTATTTTTCCTTAATTCATCATAGTGGGCTTTGACGTAGCGTTTTGATCCCCGTAGTCCCGCTTCCTCTCCTGCAAAAGAGATTAGGTGAATGCGAGTGTGTTTCGGATAGATTTGGGGGTTGCTCTTGTTTTCGGATAAATATTTGCCTATTCCTAGTACCACAGCTACCGCGGATAAGTTATCAAAGGCTCCTAATACCGATTTATAGCTGTGGAAGAAAACATAGATGGTGGCTATCGGAGCTAAAAATATGAAGAAAATTCCGAGCCAGAAGAAGACTTGTGTTAAATTAAATGGTAGAAAGTAGAAAATTGTTTTTAGAACACTGACGATGCTAAAGATCACTACTCCAACGTAACCAATGAAAATAGTCAAGCCGCCCACTGTTTTTAGATAATAGAATATGTTAAATTCGTAAGCCGAATCATGGTGCCCGGCGAATATGAGGGTGTGTTTAACTTTACTTGTGGGGT
>DXJA01000150.1 GCA_019056875.1 Candidatus Jordarchaeum madagascarense | reverse complement strand
TTTTATCAATTGATAAGCTGAACTACTGACTCCTTTATGAAAGGAGAATTCTCAGTTCTTGGAAGTAAAAAGCATTTTTTCTGCTATTTCCAAGTCTTTCTTAGTGTTTATGTTAACAGCGAATTCTTTCAGGTTTATTTTGAAGTAGTCTTCTTCGAGAACATTTCCAGTTATCAATTCATCCCCTTTAATCACATTTACTCCCGAGGGAACCATTTCTAAATCATCAATTCTCATTACAATTGTGGGCTCTAATCCCAGGCTTAATATTAATCTGAGAGGAACCACGGAAACGAGTGAGGGTTTACCTATCCTAAAAAACTCTTTTACTAGCAGATCCAGGAGTTCCCCTCTAAGCAGAGGGGTGTCGACTGGGCAAACCAGGATCTCTGACAAATTAAATTTTTTAACTGCATATCTTAGGTCCTCTATGTAGTCTGTTCCGGGGGTTTGAATTATTTGAAGAGGGTGATCCTTAGCTTTTCGGTTTAAATATTCGTTGGTGTTTTCTGTGTGTTGGCTTACCGTAACATATATTTTCTGGATGAGTGTTGCGTCTGCCATCGCTTTTAGCACGTAATCTATGAGGGGGCGGTCGTGTAATAGTATCATTGGTTTTTCGCCAAGTTTTTTGATTCTTAGACTCTTTCCCCCTGCCATTATAAGCCCGCTGATTTTATGCATAGAGTGTGATCACCGCCACGGTTAGTGCTAGTAGTATGAGTCTGGAAATCTCGTGTGAGGCGCCTAGAACGTCACCTGTGACGCAGCCAAAACTTCTATTGGCTAAAAGAGCAATAGAGGCCCCAGCGATAATTGATATGGCTGGTGAGATTAGAAGGAAAAGTTTTATTTCGCAAGCAATACTCAGGTCGAGAAAATAAACATAGGAAAAAATTATGATGATTAAGAAGGTTAGGGATAACAGTGTTGAGGCTAAAAGCTTTTTCTTGTTCATTCCCTCTACGAATTGTTTACCTATCCCGGATTCGTATGGTTTTCCAATAGTGGCACACGCTAATAATGAATTTTTGCACAAAACCTCTATCGCAAAGATGAATAGAAAAAGTTGAGCGTAGGGTATTGCACTGTAGAGGGACACGGTTGTTATTGTTATTAATATTGTGAGGATTAGTCCGCCGGCTCCCACTCTGGTATCCTTCATGGCGCTCAGTTTCTTTTGCTTATCTCCAAATGCTGCGATTCCATCTCCAAAATCGACCAACCCATCCACGTGGAAAAAACCGTTCAATAAGTATACAATTAGAAGCATAATTGCAGCCGAGGCAAAAGCCGGAAGTACAAAAGCCAATCCAGCATAGATGACTCCAGCCAGAACACCATAAAAAACGCCCACAATAATGGTTAAGGGTAAATATTTCACAACCTCTTCAGAGAATTGACCTTCCCTAATGGGAATTACTGTAAAAATAGCCATAAGCGATTTCAAGCCTCTAATTGCTCCCATTTTTTGGCCCTCTTTTTTATAGTTTTGAGTAAATACTGGACATAATTCCTCCAACTAGCGAGGCTACAACATCGTCCAAAAATGGTCCAAGGGAAGCAATTATACCCGGCTTCTTCCGATCGTATCGGACATAGTTAAAAACACCCCTTGTTCCCGCTAGGTACTCCGCTATAGCCATGCCAATTATCTCATCTGATAAAATGTGAACAGCATCCTTCTTAAAATCATCAACACTGAGTCCATAGATTCCACCACTTGAACCAAGATCTTCCAGAAATAGTGCCGATGAGACCAGCGAGTTAATGTTAACATCATCAACCAGCTTCATTAACTCCTCCACAAAACGCTTCTTAATTTCCTCGGTCTCCTGTTCGGTATGGGGAATATGAAGCGCCATAGCGGTTTCCAACAAACCATCCAGAGTTACCCCCCGCTCACCCAGTTTATCCATAAAACTTCTCGGTTTTACCTCTTCTGCTTTTGTTAGTGATTCTACGATTGCCTCCCTAACCGCCCGGGATAAAAGTAACCCTACTTCCGTGGCTGTTCCAGCGTATTTTAGCTTCTCTCCTTTACCAAGACAAGCGATAACCACGCTATCTGTGGATGTTCCTCCCGCATGGAAACCCAGATTTCTGAGAGCTATACCTTTTGCTTCCGTTACGGGAATTACTGCATTTACCAATGCTCCATCAGTTAACGGCTTATTGATGAGGGTAACGATATTTATAGTTCCAAGACCAATTCTCTCCCCTCCCTCTCTGAAGGGATTTTCTCCAGCTACAACGGCGTTTGAGGTCCCCGCGGTAACAACTACGGTTACGTGTAAATCCTCAAAAGTTTGCTTGGAGACGGTTAGTACCTTTCTTATTTCTGCCGCGGTCATTAATCCCACAGTGTTTTTTCCCAGTTTTAGTTCATTAATCAAATCTCTGAGCTCGTCCTCCGGTCGCTCAGAATGGTAGTCTTTGTGAACCTGAAGAATCAAAACCTTGTCCACATCTAGAAAACCGTATCCTAAAGGAGCGGAACTTACTGCTCTACAGGTCTCAGGTAGACTCACAATTGCGCAGTCGCCCATATTTGATTTCAGGAATTCTACTTCTATATCAGACAACATAAACTCCATCCCAGAAAGTTTGCTATTAACTTTATTAGCAAGTTTTCCACAAATTCCTGTCCAAAAATTCCCACGATTATGGCTATTGGGGATAAAACCAGTGAGAATAACAGGCAGGACGCTTTCATTATTTTGATTGATTTATATGTTTCCTCCAATTTGGGAAACGGATACTCTTCGCCCAGTGTGTAGTGACCTATCTTTTCAAGACGGGTATTAAGAGCCCCAGCCATTGCCGCCATTGGCCACCCACTGTTAGGGCTTTCCGTTTTTTTGTGGTCTCTTAAAGCGATCCGGATACAACTCCTCCAGTCCGCTCCTAGTAACTTGGAGGCTAAAGAAATGAAAGGAACAGTTATTCTCGCGGAAACCCAGTTTGCCAAATCATCAAGCCTCGCTGAGAACCATCCCACGTTTTTATGTTTTTCATTCTTATATCCCACCATGGAGTCCAAGGTGTTCACAACCCGGTAAAAAATTGCTCCGGGAACACCTAAAAAGGCGAAGAAAAGTAGGGGAGAAAAAAATCCGTCCAAAATATTTTCAGAAACACTCTCCACGGTAGCGGATAAGATGAGTGGTTCATCCAAGTTGCTCACATCACGGCCAACTATGCGGGAAACCTGTTCCCTAGCGCCAATCAGGTTTCCTTTCATAAGCTCACCAGTAATAGGGTTCACGTGTCGTTCCATGTCTTTTAAGGCAAAAGTGGATTTGAGCAGAAATGCTGAAACTATCATCCAGGCAATTTTACCTAAAAAGAACTTAACAAGAGACAATACCAGAACGGTGGAAAACACAAAAAGTGAGATGACGAAAAATGCGAGAAGAACGCCCGAAATTTTTTCTCTAAAAGAATTTCCCCGCGGGATTCTTTGGTCTATCCAGTAAATTATGTTCCCCATCCATCTAGTTGGGTGAAGCCTTCTAGGCATCTCCCCAATAGTGAAGTCTATAGCTAAAGCTATCACAATAATTCCGATATAATAAACAAAATCAACAAGTTCCATCTGAGCCTTAACCCCGTTAGTTTTCGAGCCCCGTCCCACTAATTTTTTCAGTTGTCTCAAGTTCACTTTTATTGCTGGACGATTTTTCTTCTGAAACGGTTTTAAACGCTTTTAGTAAGTTATTGTTCAGGTCTCTATTTTTTACGGCTATTCGAATGTAGTTCGAGAATTCTTCACCAAAAGAGCTGCAGTCCCGGATAAGAAATCCTCGTTCTAACATAGTTTTTTTGAAATCAGCGCTGTTGAGCCCCAAATTCTTAACTTTAATCAGCATAAAGTTGGCATCCGGTTTGAAAGGTTCATAGCCATTAATCCGAGAAACTTGTTCATACAGGTATCTTTTTTCAAGTTCGACAAATTCAACTGTTCTTTCCAAGTAAGAATCACAATTTCTTACTAGCTCAGTTGCTATGAACTGATCCAGCACTCCAACATTCCACGATAAACGCGTCTTATCCATATACCTTGCCAATTCTTTGCCGCCCACCCCGTATCCCACTCTAATGCCGGGTATGCTAAAAATCTTGGTCAAAGAACGGGAAACGAAAAGATTATCATGACTTTCCACCTCAGGAACACAAGAGCCATTCCTACCTTCTCTCAAAAAATCGATAAAAGCCTCATCCACAAAAACCAAAACTTTTCTGGCTTCACACTCTTCCACAACTTCTAAAATCTTACTCTTGCTTTCAAACCTACTGGTAGGATTATTAGGGTTGCAAAGAAAAATGGCCTTTGTGCTCCTATCAATCAAATCAAAGAGGTCTTCAATATTTAGGAAGAATTCTTCGTCCTCCTTTAAAGGAGTTTTATCAATGATTCCTCCCATAAATTGACAGTAAAAAGCGTACTCACCGTATGTTGGAACCGGGGTAAGTATATGATCATTTAAGTTTACGAAGGTTTCGGCAAAGGCCTTTATTAATTCAGTTGATCCACAACCCACAATTATTTGTTCTCTCGGAATGTTATGATAATCGGATAGGGTTAATTTTAGAGAGGTGCACGCGTCGTCAGGATAACGAATAACATTATCTATATTTTTCTGAATTATGTTGATGATTTCTTTAGGGGGACCGAGAGGATTCAAATTGCAACTATAGTCAACAAGAGCCACATCATACGTCCACACGTCCGCTCCGTGCTTTGGCCTTGTTAAATCCAATAGTTCTCTCCTTACGATTTTCTCTATCAAACATACCACCATTATTGGAAGTTGACAAAGGAATTATGGTTAAGCCTGCCCTTGGAATGTTTTTAATGATTGCTTTTATTCCGTAGACATCCTCAATAAGCCTTTGTGTAACTACGTCTTGGGGCTTACCACAAGCCACTAGTTTACCTTTATCAAGCACTATGAGTTTATCACAGTACTTGACCGCAAGATTAAGTTGATGCATTGCTGCAAGAATCGTTACTCCCTCATCGGCTAGACGCGTAAGCATTTCCATAACTTCCAACTGGTATCCCAAGTCAAGATAGGCTACGGGTTCATCTATTAGAAGTATTTTAGCTTCCTGAGCTAACGCCTTAGCAATCAGGACTCTCTGTTTTTCTCCACTGCTCAACTCCCCCAGTTTTCTATTCGCAAAATCTAAAACATTCAGCCTTTCCATGGCACCTGAAACAATTTGCTCATCATGTTCACTTTCCCACCAGAAACCCTCGAAATAAGGATGACGACCCAAGAGTACAGTATCCACGATTGAGATATTCATATCAGCCGGAAATTCTGAAGGTACAACAGCATAGATCTTGGCCCCCTCTAGAGGCGTTAAATCTTTCAAATTATGCCCATTCAGATGGATACTGCCTTCTTGAGGAGTATATAATTTGCACAAACAGTTAAGAAGCGTGGTTTTGCCAGAACCATTCGGACCCACAAGTCCTACAAATTCTCCTCTGTTAATCTCAAAAGTCAAACCATCAAGAGCTTTAACCGAATCATAACTATAGACCAAATCTTCAACTCTAATAATTACCTCAGGACTACATAGCATATCTTTTACCTCTCCTAATAAGTAGATACGCGAAAAAGGGTATTCCAATAAATGAAGTGATTATTCCAATGGGAAGTTCCGCGGGTCTTATCACAAATCTAGCCACGATATCAGCGGCAAGCAGTAGATTTGCGCCAAAAACTATGGATAAGGGGAGCAGAAGCCTATGGTCGTTACCAATCGCTAACCTAATCATATGGGGAACTACTAGTCCCACAAATCCTATGATTCCCGTGAAAGCAACACAAATGCTAGCCAGAAGAGCTGCGGCTATCAACATAATCCTCTTAAAACGCTTAACATTAATCCCTAGATGAGCCGCTTGTTCATCTCCTAAAAGAATAACATTAAATTCTCTAGCGTAGAATAGCGATACCAAAACAAGGGTTACGATTACAGGTGTAAGAATCCACACATAATCCCAAGTAGCATACGCTACACTTCCAAAGAGCCAGAAGAAAACACCGTGAAGCGCCTCCTCAGAAGTTACAAGTAAAATAGTCATTAGTGAAGTAAACGCTATGCCCACAATTACTCCCCCTAAAACGAAGCTAAGAGGAGTTTCACCAGCACTCCTATATATAAGAAAGGTTATCCCGAAGGCTCCAAGCCCCCCAATGAAAGCAGCTAACGAAATTGAAGTATACTGAAAAGAAATTGAAGCATACTCAAAAAACCCTGTAAAAAAAGGAGTGAGTAAAATTAGAACAGCTCCAAAAGCAGCTCCGGACGAAACACCACTAATATAAGGATCCACAAGGGGGTTTCTTACAACAGACTGCATAATAGTTCCAGAAACAGCAAGTCCAACACCGATAAGAATCGCCATAAGCGTTCTGGGAATCCTAGAGTAATATAGTACAATATCCAAACTCCAGTCAATATAATCGGGTAACAACCTATTCAAAATTACGGAATTACTCCCAAAAATCCAGAGCCGGTTGAGAGATGCAAGAACATCCCAAAAACTGGCTTCCTTTGCCCCAAAAGTAAGAGACGCAAGTATTAAAACTGCCAGTATTGCCAGTCCAATAACTACCGATACACTTAGCACAAAAATTTTACGTCTAATTAGCGACAAAATCTATCACCAAAAAATATAGGAAATGTGATACAAATCGCTTCACCTTACTCAAGTATAAATGAAGTCAAGTAGTTACGATAATTTAAGTCGTTTATTGCATGTATGGGAGATGGAAAAGTCTTATTGAACACCTCTTCGTGAAAGAGCATATTGGCGAGAAGCTCAACGCCCTCTGCAACTCTTGGTCCCGGCCTCATTAACAAGTTATCTGCTTGGCCAAAGTCGCAAAAGTACACCTCAGTATTAATCCAAGCATCTGTAGATGTAATTTCGGGGGAACTGCCCATCTCTGTATAAATTGCAACAGGATCGAAGGAGGATTCACCCATAGCTGTTACAACTATAACATCTATACCGCCAACATTTTCACCATGAGCCACTGCTTCCGCTAAAGATACATAAGGAAATGGATCTTCATAACTGTCATAGTAGACATTCAGACCGCCTGCATTTAGAATCATTTCACTAAGAAATGTGCTATTTCCACATGTGACTAAACTCGTACCCATCCAATACACAATCATGAGTACATTTTTCCTTTCTTGTCCTGAAACGTTCCCCTCAATAGTTTGTATTTTTGTTTCCATGGCATTTACGAGGCTCTGAGCCGCCGACTTTCTTCCTAACAAGCGACCAACTTCTAGAATAGAGTCTTCTATTTCAGAGATGCTATCACCCCTACTTACGAGATGTGCAAATATTCCCTGATGTATAAGATTGAGACACATGTCTACTTGGACGCCTACACCATCATCTAAAAGAACAATCGTGGGATTAAGAGCCACCACGTCTTCTATGCTGGTGTAATACCAACTTAAACTATTATCCACCTTTCCTAAGGATATTAGGGTATAGAGTTTGGGGGGATAATCGCAATATTCTGTGCAGCCAACTAAATGGTCTTCGAGTCCTAACCCAAATACTATTTCAGTTATACTTGGTGCACATGATACTATTCGGTGTTGCCCAGTTAGGAGAGCTAATAGTCCAACTAGGCTATTTTGTTGATTAGAATTCTGGTTATTTATAAGCTGGTAAGCGGATATGCCGGTTACTGAAACTGCTACTATTACTATTAGTATGGCTGCTAGAGTTCTGCGGCTTCCCATTTTTTCACCACTTATTTACGAAAGTTATTTAAATAGCATTGTAGGATAACTTATCCTACAGAGGATAAATCGTCCTATATAAATATGATGGTTTCAAGTTTACTAAAGTAAATTTTGAAGGTTTTGGAAAATGGGAAAATATGGAGATATTTTAATAGCTCATCGCGAGAGAGAGGCAAGAAAATTTCTAGATAAGATAGAAAACCAAAAACCGGTATTTGTTTGTACTATCGGAAATACTGAGACTGCTAAAATACCGGAAATCTCAGCAGCAGGAAAGTTTCCGGAAATCACGGATTATACACCAGCAGCGGATGTTGAACTTCTATTTTATGGAGAGTGTAGGTGCATAGACGGGGTTCCAGTTACTCCTGATGGGATTCCAACTCCCGCCCTGATAACCCGATCAGCGCTAATTTTAGCAGACATACCGTTTTTTGCGGTTAGTGGCGGATTGAGAGTTAAGCCCTATGCACCTTTCATCGATCTCGAAGGCGAGCCGGGTGAGGATATCAGAACTGGTAAAGCGGTTAAGAATGTGGAGGGGGTTATTAGAAGGGCGGAGGTGGTGGGAAGAACCTTTTCCAAGATTGCGGATTATCTTGTGGTGGGTGAGAGTATTCCTGGAGGAACAACCACCGCGCTGGGAGTTCTTCTCGCTATGGGCGTTGATGCTAAGTTGAAGGTGAGTAGTAGTATGCCCGTAAATCCCCATAATCTTAAGATAAGTGTTGCAGAGGAGGGATTAAAGGCAGCGGGGGTAAGATTAGGCGATCTTAGAAATGAACCAATTAATGCAGTCGCTTCTGTGGGTGACCCGATGATTGCTGCATTCTCGGGACTTGTTATTGGAGCGGCATCCGAGATTCCTGTTCTGATGGCAGGTGGCACTCAGATGACTGCAATTTTATCCGTTGTCAAGGCGTTAAAAACCGAAGTTCTGGAAAATGTGGCTATAGGCACAACGAGATGGATAGTTGAAGATAAAAGCTCAGATATTAAGGGTATTGTTTCTCAAATAAGCGATGTGCCGATACTTGCCGCTAATCTCAATTTTTCAAATTCAAAAATTGAAGGATTAAAGGCATACGAAAGGGGAGTTGTTAAAGAGGGTGTTGGCGCTGGAGGAATCTCAATAGCATCTTTCCTAAAAACCAGAGGTAAAATTACCAGTGAGAAGTTTCTGAAAGAAATAGAAGAGAACTACAAGAAATTGATGGAATAAGCCTATTTGTTTGATTTTAATTGTCTTTAGTTTTGTTTTTTGTCACTTTCTATGGTTTTTTGGATTTTTTGCACGATCTCATCAAATATTTTGGTGGCTTGTGTTTCAGGATTTTTAACTATAAAAGGGGTTCCTTGATCTGAATCTTTTGTAATTTCGGGGTCTATGGGAATTTGTCCCAGTAGCAGTAGATTCATTTCTTCACTTATTTTTTTGCCTCCTCCGGAACCCAGTATTTCGTATCTTTCGCCGCAGTTTGGGCAGACAAAGCCGCTCATGTTTTCTATTATTCCTATGACTGGTATCTTCATTTTTCGCGCCATTGAGACTGCTTTTCTGACCACGTGTTGTGAGAGGTCTGAGGGGGCGGTGATTATTATTGCTCCGTCCATTTCGGGCATAAGTTGCATTATGTTTAGGGGTTCATCTCCCGTACCCGGTGGCAGGTCTATTAGTAGGTAGTCTAGTTCTCCCCAGTCTACTTCGGATAGGAGTTGTCTTATGGCTTTCATTTTTAGTGGTCCCCGCCATATGAGTGGTTTTTCACTGTCGGATACTAGCAGATCCATGGAAATCGCTTTTACCCCGTGTGGAGTTGTGACTGGTTTGATTCCGGTTTCTGTTGCTTCGGGGGATTTCCCTTGTATTCCTAGTATTTTCGGTATTGAGGGTCCGTGTATGTCTGAGTCTAAGACTCCTACTTTGTGGCCTTTTTTTGCTAGGGCTGTTGCTAGGTTGGCAGTTACGGTGCTTTTTCCCACGCCCCCCTTTCCTGACATGACCATTATTTTGTGTTTTACCTTAGTCATTTTTTCTTGGACTTTCTTTTTTTGAGCGATTTTTTCAATCATTGGTGCGATTTTTTGTTCCACCATTTTCTCGGCTTGGTTTTTTTGGTTGTTCAAAATCAATCACCTTAAATTCTTGTAGAAAGAGCCGGACATTTGGTAATGTTACATGAGGCGGTTCCAATTTAAATTGTATTTTTGAGTGAAGAACTTGTTAATATAAGAGATACTCGGCGATTATAAAAATCCCTGCAGCCAACTCCACAAAGTCCACGTAGACCACTGAGTCCACCAATCATTAAGCCATTTTAAAAATTCAGACCAGCTAGGTTCTTTTGTCAAAAACGCTGTAGCCACAATTAGTACACTGACCAAAACTAGGGGAACGAGTATCCTAGGGCTATTAGGTCCAATTTTTTTGACGTGTAGACCGTAATAAACTGCCACAGGTACTGCTAGGAAGACAAGGAGAATGTAACCCATTCACATCGAACCCTTTACCTTTATGTTCTTCTCTAAATATAACATTTATGGATATAGCTTTTTTGGTCTAAAATCATGAAATTGAGGGTTTAGGGAATTTTTATTGCATTTGTTGAAAAAATATGGTGAGGGATTGTGATTATGACGATACGAGGGTTGAGGTTTGCTCTACCCCTTCCAGTTTTCTGATGTTTGTTACCAGTCCATCAAGTTGTGATAGGTTGTCTAGAGAAACTCGCACCACCACATCCCAGCTTCCATAAACCACTTTTGCCTCGGTAACGTGGTCATACTTTTCAATCTGCTCCGCGATTTCGTGCTCCTTCCCAACCGACGTTAATAACATAATGTAAGCAATAATGGCCATCATTCATTCTCCCCATGATTCCGTTTTCTGTTTTTGTTATAATATAGGTTTACAGACTAATTTCAAGTTTATTTAGTTTCCGCATTTTTAACTTTATGTTTTTAAGAGAGATTCTACAGAGTTTTCTACAATAAATTTCTAGTGTTGGGTTCGGGAAATGGCTTCATCCTCGGAAATATTTGAAAAGGATAAAGAAAATTTCTTGTTGAGTGGAGAGATTCATTATTTTCGTGTTCCAAAAAAAGAGTGGCGGGAAAGGCTCTCAAAATTGAAGAGTGCTGGTTTGAACGCAGTTTCCACCTATATTCCATGGAACTGGCATGAATTCGCTCCAGGTATATTCGATTTTTATGGAACTACTCTAGAGGAACGCGATCTTGAAACGTTTCTAAATATTGCTGAGGAGGAGGGGCTCAGCGTCCTAGCAAAACCCGGTCCCTATATTTGCTCGGAGTGGTTGAATGGAGCTATTCCTGAATGGTTAATTAGAGAACATCCTGAGATTTTGGCACGTAATTCGAGGGGGAACCCCACATTCTGGTTTTTTAAAAAGGCCCCAGTAATAACTTATCTGCATCCCATTTATTTGGAATACACCACAAACTGGTTAGAAAATGTAGCTTCTTTACTAGCGAAACACCAGTCTACAAGAGGTGGAAGTGTTATTATGATCCAGTTAGACAATGAAGCATCTTATGGGTTTCACTTCCGACCCTTTGATACTGATTACAACGAGGTAGTAATCGGTGCCGGAAACAAGGAAGGCCTTTATCAGAAATGGCTTGAAAAAAAGTATCAATCCATAGAAGAGTTAAATAGGAGGTATCTCTCACGTTTTGATTCCTTTCCAGTGGTTGAGCCCCCCAGAAACAGGGTTAAAGATAACAGCCAGTTACCTTGGGTTTTTGATTGGATGGAGTTCAAGGAGGAGATGATTGCTGATTTCCTCGGCAAGCTTTCAGAGGTTCTCAGAAATAATGGTATTAATGTTCCTCTATTTACGAACGAGCCGTATAATATTCTTCCACCTGCAAGTATTTCGAAGAAAAGCCAGGTGACTTTTGATACTGTAGATTTATATCCCCAGTTATTAATCGATTTAGAATCCTGCACCGAAGTTATTAATAATATTGAACGTCTGAAAGCAGAGCAACCAAATGTTCCGCCTTTGTCATTAGAATTGCAGGCAGGATGGTTTGTTTCTAGAGTTCCAGATAATATGCTGCACTTCTTGGAACGCATAGCTTATATTCACGGTTTAAAGGGATTTAACTTCTACATGTTTTCGGGAGGAGTTAATCCTAAGGGTTATGGAACCACAAAGAGAATTTATTATCATGACGCCCCTTTAGATGAGAGGGGTGAAGAAACTAACAAATACTCCATTGTTAAGAATTTTATAGATTTTGTGAATTCATCAGAAATGAAAACAAAAAAACTATCCGAATTTGGCTTGGGTTATTATTATCCTTATATGTACGCTCGACTCCTAAACCCAAAAAGTAGTCTTTCTCTGGGTTACAGAACATTATATGGGCACTTTGAGAAATTTATTGAAACAATCTTGGGATCAGGGTTAAACTTTGAGTTGATTGACCTAACGCAGGTTTCTGTTGAGAGACTTGTTCAGATTCCTTTTCTCTGTATTTTTAGTTTTGACTTTATGGATCAGGCAGCAGTTGAGAAACTAGTAGAATACGTAGAGAAGGGGGGATTTCTCGTTATCCTTCCCTGTGTCCCGGAATTGGATGAGAACTTTGAAAGATTAGAATCCATGAAAAAAGTTCTGAGAGTTAAAAAGCAGAAGATTAACAGAGAAGGGCTGATTGATACTGGTAATTCAAATTTTAGATCTCCTGTAGTTGTGACCTTTGAGGTGGAGGAAGTTCAACCATTGGCTTTTTTTAATGGTGAGGTGTGCTGTTTTCGAATTAACTATGGAAGAGATTCGGTGGTGCAGTTAGGATTTCTTCCCAGTCCTGAGTATTTGCTTTTTATTTTGGAAAAATTAGGAACAATCGAAAGGTACTGCTTCTCCTCTTCTGAGGTTTTATTATGTGAACGGGCAGGAAACAACATCGGTTATTTATTTGTCTGCAATTTAGCATGGAGCGATCAAAAGTGTGACATAACATTCAGTTCTCCTCCCGATTTGAATCAAAAAATCCTTGTTGAGAATATGGTCATTCCGAAAAGAAGCGCCACGATTTGGACATTAGGACTGGAATTAGGGAGCTCGAAAATTAATTACATCACTTCTGAGATCTCCAGATTGGAGAAAAATAATTCTATGATAATATTGGAGTGTTGGGGGTATAAAAACAGTGAGGGGCGTATTTCTCTGACCCTTCCAGAAAAACCAATTAATGTTTCAGTCTCATCAGTTTGGAACGAAGAAGATAAAACTTTGCTAATCGATTACGTCCACGGAAGAGAAAATGAGATAATCATAAACGCTAAAAATAGAATAATAATCAAAACAAAGGGAGTAGAGTCCTTAGATGAAGCCACCAAGGTTAATCAGCTAACATATCAACTTAAAAGAAAAATAGTGAAAAGACTTTTCGGATAAACAAACCGAAATAACTTAATGATAGATTTAACTTGGGTGTTGGTTACTCTATTTTTCCTTTGCCTTTTTTGGCTTGGCAGCTTTCTCCTTTTCAGTCTCTGCGGGTTTTTTTGCCTCTTTGGGCGCTTTGGTCTCTTTCGCTGGCTTTGCAGTTTCCTTGGTGGGCTTTACTAGCTTTTTTGCTTCTTGTATCCAGACTTTAATCATGTCTTGTGGAATGCCGGTTATTTCGGCTATCTCAGCAACTTCCTCTTCTTCGGCTAAATCCTCAACTCTGAGGATGCCTATTTCTGCTAGTTTCTTGGCATCTTCTTTCGTTAAGCTTTTGATTTTGGTAAGGTCAACTTCCTCTTTTATGATCTCTTCTACTACTTTTTCTGCGGCGGTTTCTTTTTTCTTCTCTGGTTTCGGTTTGAGTTCCGGTTCGGGTTTTACTTTTCCTGTTAGTACTTTTGCATCCTCGATCCAGAGTTTTGCTCTGGTGTCGCTAACTCCTATCTTTTTGGCTATGTCTTTGGTCTTTGCGGAGGATAGGGCGTCCAGCGAATTAATTTTGAGCTGGAAGAGTTTTTTAGCCATTTTTTTGTTTAATCCTTCAATTTTTGTTAATTCAGAAACTGCTTCTTTTTCGGCTTCTTCTACGGGTTTCTTTTTGGCTTCTTCCTCTTTTTTCTTTGCCAGTTTCTCTTTGTGTTCTTTTATGTAGGTCTTAATAGCGTTAATATTTGCCTCGTGGGTTGTTTTTCTTCGTCGGTCTATTCGGAGTGAAAATCTCTTCGCTTCGTGTACGTTTAGTCCAGCGCCTAGTATCTCGCCCAAACTGAAACCTCTACCCGCTTTGAATTTTATACTATCTTGACATTGGATGACTCTTGGTTCAATTTCTGACATTACTTTGTCCTCCGTAAGTATGTTTTTTGAAGTAATGAGAGAGCATTATTAAACTTACCTAAAGTAATACCTTTTAATTAATTAATTAAATTTTGGTATAAGAAATTTTCATTGCATTATAAGGAAGGAAACATTCCTGAGGAGTATTCTACTATTTGTACAAGGGTATTTTTTCTATTTGCTTTGTTGCATAACCAATTAACTCTTCTAAGGTGATAATCTTTACATCATTGTCCATCAGAATTGATGTTGAGTATAAGTTGTGGAAGCATGAAGGGCAGGCTGTTACCAAATAATCTGCCCCCACTTGGAAAGCGTCCTCTATAATTCGTTCTGACATTTTACTCCTTATTTGGGCATAGGGCACCCTGATTGTTCCCCCGCAACACTTGGAAGATTTTTTCGAGTGGGAGAGTTCAACAAGCTCGGTTCCCGGAATATTTTCAATTAATTTTCTCGGTTCTTCAAAAAGTGCTGAGTAGCGCCCAAGGTGGCAAGAGTCGTGGAAGGCTAATTTAGCATTCAGAGGAGTATTAAACTTGATTTTTCCCTCGTCCAATAATTCTGTGTAAAGGTTAACTGTGTGTTTTATCTCAATCCCTTTTTTTGGATAGTCATGTTTGAATGTTGAGTAACACATGGGACAAATCGTGGTTATTCGATTGATTCCCCTCTCTTTTAGCAAGTCAAATTGTTTTTTACTATAGGAATCAAAATCTTCTTTATAGCCGATCATCTTGAGGAAACCGCCACAACACCTCTCCCCCTCTTTAAGAACGGTGTAATCACACTTGGCATTTTTGAGAATTTCAAGAGTTACTTGCGCAGTTCGAGAGTATGAATATAGTGAGACGCAACCAGAATATATTAGATCTGGTGAGGAGTCGGGAAGGCTTTTTATTATGGGGCCTAAGAGGGAGTTCAAGGGTTCTGCATTTTTACCCAGAACATTTCCCACTTGGAGAATATTTCCCTTCATTTCTTTCAGCTCATTGGGAGGAGCCAAACCGTTCTTCACCAGCTCCTGCCTCGCCACTTCTATTACACCGGATACATTCACACCGGGAGGACAAAAAATTTCACATTCTCTACACAGAGAGCAAGAGTATATACGGTCTATAAAGGAATCCGTTACTTTCACATCATTGTCCGATAAGGCGCGAAGCAAAAGGATTCTGCCCCTAGCATTCCAAGACTCTACCCTCTCACTTTCAAAAATGGGGCAAGAAGCCCTACAGAACCCGCAGCGATAGCAGCGAACAATTTCATTGTAAATCTCGTTAAGCTTTGGATACTCTGTCAAACCGTTAACACCTCCAGAACTCTTAGGCGTGGTACAATAAAGCTAATTACATCGAGTCTAAAGGATTTATGAAATTTATTTCTTTTCTAGTAGTTCTATCAGCCATAAATAATTGGGAAATTAGAATTAGATTTGAAACACTCACACAGTTTCAATAACCATATACTTTTTCCAACTATCACAAGTGTAAAGAGTTCAGCTTAGATTTCGCGCTTGTTAAGCGACCTTATTTTTTCTGCTAGTTTTTTAGCGTTATTTATTTTTGGAACTGGGCTTTATGCACATTTAAAAAGGTTTAATAGCCAATAAGTTATCACACTATAATTAAAAATAAGGGAGGGAGTTTATGAGAACGGAAAGAGAAGTAAACAGTGCTATCCTAAACACCGGTGCATTTGGCGCTATTTTTACAGCTGTAGCAAGCGTTGCAGGAGTGATTTTTGTCTTACTTGCTTCAATCTGGAATCTATTTCCCGTCTTATCAGCAACGCTTTCCCCACCCTACTTAGTGCAGTTGAATGACCCTGGCTTTCTGTGGTTAATCAGCCCAGATGTTCTTATCAAGAACTATCTAAGGGGAACAACACTACTGGGGGCTGTTTTAATCGTTGGTATCATACTAATATCCATAGGTATGTACGGAATGTGCCAAGCTGGTGGAAAACGTAAACTTGGTATCTTCAACCTCATTATTGGGGTTTTAGCAGCTATTGTCTCAACAACGGCTATTTTTCTCTCAGTCGTTTTGCCAAGCTACGTACTGACCTACAACATTACACCATGGTACTGGCCACCACCCATTACGGCATACTTCACACTTATAATTCAGGTTAGTGCAAACATTCAACTATTTATGATGGCGTTTCTCTCATTGGCGGTAGTCTTCCTAATTTTTGGACCTGCGCTCATACTAACTAGGAGTGTTGTTGATAGACAGGAGCTGGCGCTATCTTCAGGAATTATCTCCATAGTTACTGGCGGCTTCTTCGTGATAACGGCGTTTCCCTTCACCAGAGATATATTCGGCCCTACAGCTTTCATACTAATGACCTTAGTTTCCATAATACTAATAATCGTGTTTCTAACGGCTCGGTGAATTTGAGAGGTTTCTTCCAGAATTTTTCCTTTTTTTTTACCTTTTTTTGAGAAAAATTTACAACTTCTCCGCTCAATTGGAGCTACCCCAAATTTTTGCTACATTGTTCTTTATTTATTAATAAAAATTAGGAGAAGTGTAGAACATGATCAATTATTCCAGATCGGAGGTAAAGGTGTTCAATAAAATTTAAATGTTATTCAAAAAGATGTACTCCGCAAATGTGAAATTGTTTTCTTACTTCAGAACCGATAATTCTCAGGAATGATAGCAATCACCACGATTGTGGACACCCTAATTGTCCAAAGTGGGTGCATGATATGGGTAAAACTATTTCAGAAAAAATTCTTAGTAAGGCTTCAAATTCCGACTCCCACGCAGGGAGTATGGTGGTAGCAGATATAGACTTCGCTATGGCACAGGACGGAACCGCTCCTCTCACTATCCAAGCATTGCAAGAAATGGGCATTGATAAGGTTTGGAACCGAGAAAGGATAGCTCTGGTTTTTGATCACAATGCCCCCAGTCCAAATGAAGGTGTTTCAAAGTTACACGGGATGATGAGGGAGTGGGGAAAAAAACAAGGAGTAATTCTTTACGACGTGGGCAGCGGTGTTTGCCACCAACTACTTCCAGAACAGGGACATGTTGCTCCCGGTGGATTGATTGTAGGTGCTGATTCTCATACCTGCACATACGGTGCCTTAGGAGCCTTCGCCACGGGAATAGGATCCACGGATATGGCTGTGGTTTTCGCCAGTGGAAAATTATGGTTCAGGGTTCCAGAAACCTTGCTAGTTTCAGTAAACGGCAAACTTCCTGCAGGAGTGTACTCGAAGGATATTGTTTTAACTATAATTGGAAAAGTGACTGCTTCCGGAGCAAATTACATGGCAGTAGAGTATGCGGGAGACACCCTAAAAGAACTGAGTGTAGAGGCGAGAATGACTCTCTGTAACATGGCGGTTGAGATGGGAGGCAAAACCGGAATAATAGCCCCCGACAGCAAAACTATAGAATACGTTGAAAAGAGGCTTACGAAGAATCAATATCAAATTTTTTCCAGTGACCAAGATGCCGATTACACTTCCCGATTAGAAATTGATGCCAGTGATTTGGTTCCCGTATTGAGTTGCCCCCACGCTGTTGATAACGTTAAACCAGTGACCGAGGTAGAGGGAACAAGTGTGGATCAGGTCTACATAGGAACGTGTACTAACGGTAGAATCGAGGATTTGAGAATAGCCGCTAAAATCTTGAAAACCGAAAAAACGAAAGCAATAACAATTATTGTACCAGCATCTAGAGAAATTTACCTTCAAGCACTACAAGAAGGACTAATAGAAACTTTTGTCAAAGCGGGGGCAG
The DNA here is from genome assembly GCA_019056875.1 of Candidatus Jordarchaeum madagascarense. GTDB lineage: Archaea > Asgardarchaeota > Jordiarchaeia > Jordiarchaeales > Jordiarchaeaceae > Jordiarchaeum > Jordiarchaeum madagascariense. Next base: position 1,948 of record DXJA01000150.1, on the reverse strand, counting down.
TGGTCTGCAACCCGGGATGTGGACCCTGCGTAGGCACCCATCAAGGCATTCCCTCCCCCGGCTACACCGTGGTTTCCACAGCCAACCGCAACTTTAAGGGAAGAATGGGAAGCGACGAAGCAGAAATCTACCTAGCATCCCCACACACCGCCGCCGTTACCGCTATCAAAGGAGAAATAACAGATCCGAGGACACGACCATGATTAGAGGAAAAGTTTGGAAATTTCCAGACGACGTTAACACGGATTACATTATTCCCGGCAAGTACAAGTTCAAAACCTTGGACATGAAGGAACTTGCAAAACACGCCATGGAAGGCATAGATCCCGATTTTGCCAAAAAAGTAGAGCAAGGAGACATCATAGTTGCAGGCAAAAACTTTGGAATGGGCTCCAGCCGAGAGCAGGCACCACTAGTTTTAAAGTATGCAGGAGTTTCACTGGTCATAGCCGAAGATTTTGCTCGAATATTTTACAGAAACTCGTTCAACGTGGGTTTACCAGTACTAATATGCAGGGGAATAAATGAAAAAGTAGACCAAGGGAACATTTTAGAAGTTGATTTAGCAAAGGGAAAGATTATTAATGTAACTAAAAAAACAGAGACATCCGCCTCACCCATCCCAGACTTCCTATTAGAAATGGAAGAAGCAGGAGGTTTAACCGCCTACTACAAAAAATATGGACGGTTCCCTTGGGAGGAGTAACTAGAAAAATAAGAACTAAACTATTTTTGGAGAATTATTCCATCCGTTTTATTATTTCATCGGTCATCTTAACGTTGGTGGCAGTACCATCCAAATCATAGGTTACAATCTCTTTGTTTTTCGCCCCTTCCAAAAGAACTTTATCCACTGCCCTTTCTACTTCTTCAGCGATCTTGTTTTCTCCCAGATACTTCAGCATCATCACTGCAGAAAGAATCATAGCAGTGGGATTAACCTTTTTCTGCCCTTCGTACCGGGGAGCAGAACCATGTACCGCTTCGAACATCGCAAATTTATCACCCATATTTGCTCCGGGCGCTAACCCCAGCCCGCCCATCAAACCCGCTGCGGCATCGCTTAGAACATCTCCAAAGAGATTGCTGGTAACAATCACATCGAAGTAGTCGGGGCGGGTTATCATATACATATTAGCCCTATCCACAAATATGTCCTCATGCTCCAAGTCCGAATAGTTCTCCGCAACCTTGTTAAAAATATTTGTGAAAAAGCCATCGGTCACCTGCAATATGTTTGCCTTCGTGACAAGAGTGACCTTTTTACGCTTCTCCCTTCGAGCCAGCTCAAAGCCAAACCGAGAAATCCGCTCACAGCCCTTCCGCGTAAAAACCCGCAGCGAAACAACCTCATCCTCACTCATCTCATACTCCACCCCCTTATAAAGCCCCTCAGTATTCTCCCGCACAATAACAAAATCAAGATCAGTAAACTTAGTAGGAGTAATAACACCCGGCCTACTCTTACACGGCCTAACGTTCGCATAAAGGTCAAGCTTCTGGCGCAGAGTAACCGCAACACTCTTCATCCGAGTTTCTCCTCCGCCTGTTGGAGTTGTTGTTGGACCTTTAAGAACACAATTACTTTCTCCAATGATTTTCCAAGCAGAATCCGTAACCTGCTTACCGAACTTTTGATAAGCCCAATAACCAGCCTCAATGGGAACAAATTCAGCATCCAACCCCGAAGCCTCAAGAACTCGTAGAGTGCATTGAATCACCTCGGGACCAGTACCATCTCCTTCAATAACCGCAATCTTATACTTAGACACAAATCTACCTCCAAATACAGGTTCACACCATTCAAATAAAAATATTCAATCCAAGATACAAGTACTCAGAACTAAACTTTTTGGAAATATATAAACATGTTCCAATAATAATCTTACGAACCATTAAATCATAGCAAGCACCCAGCAAAAAAAAACAAAATAAAAAAATTCAAGAA